>JABWAY010000471.1 GCA_013360825.1 Candidatus Brocadiia bacterium
CCCGCTCGGCCCGCACCCAGGCCTCCTCATGCCGCCCCGCCCCGTGCGCCAGGCGCGCGCGCGCGAGTTCCTCCCGTCCTGCCTCACCCCCCCAGCGCGCACCGGAGATCCACCAGAGCGGTCCAAGGGAGCCCACGGCGAGCGCGAACAGCGCGACGCGCCAGGTGCCGGTGCGTTCGGAGGCGGGGGAGGGGACGCTCACGGCGCGGTCACCTCCTTGTCCATCATCTCCTTCACTTCCGTCAGCGGCCGGTGCCGGTTGAGCATCCGGATCCGTTCGATCCGCGCGAAGACGCCCTCGTCGTAGAGCCGATGTCCGGAATCCGTCAGTTCCGCGGGCTTGATCAGCCCCATCATCGTGTAGATGTGGATGGTCTGGCGGTGGAGCCCGGTGTAGCGGACGACCTCGCCGATCTTGAAGAGTTTCCGCGGGGGGCCCGCGGTGAACCTGTGGGGTGCGGGCGCGGCCGGCTCCGGCGGGGGGGGAGTGGGTGGGACCGGCGGGGCGGGTTTCTCCGCGGCGGGCGTCTTGGGTTTGCGGCTGGCCATGGGCATCGGCTCCAGGGTGGGATTGACGAGTGTCGGGAGGGCACCGGGAATTGTGGCACGCGACCGGTTATGTTTTACAAACTGTTTTCCCGCAGGCACCCCGCGCCGGGACCGCCAGGGACCGTCCCCTCTATCGGTCGCAATCCGCCCCCAGCGTGAGACCGCCGCACTCCCGGCCCCCCGCCGCCGCTACACCCGGACGTCCAGATCCCCCGCGTCCACCTCCGCCTCCCCCTCCAGCGCAGGCTCAACTTCCTCCGCAAGAAACAGCTCGACCTGCTCCGCCGACCGCCCCGTGTACCGCCCGGGATCCAGCAGCGCCCCCCAGTCCACGCGCAACCCCGCAAACGCCGGATCCCCGCGCAGTCGGTCCACCAGGTCGTTCGGCAGCCCCTCCTCGCGCACCCGCGCCGCCGCCGCCACCGAGTGCGTGCGGATCTGCTCGTGCAGCGTCTGCCGGTCCCCCCCCGCCTTCACCGCCGCCATCAGGAGATCCTCGGTTGCCAGGAAGGGAAGTTCCTGGCGGAGGTTGTTCCCGATGACCTTCGGGTAGACCACCAGCCCCTCGGCGATGTTGCTCACAAGGTTCAGGATCGCGTCCGTCGCCAGGAACCCCTCGGGCACCGACAGCCGCTTGTTCGCGGAATCGTCCAGCGTCCGCTCGAACCACTGCGCCCCCGCGGTCAGCGGGAGATTGGTCTCCAGGACCATCACATACCGCGCCAGCCCGGCGATCCGCTCGCTCCGCATCGGGTTCTGCTTGTACGCCATCGCGCTCGAGCCGACCTGCCCCTTCCCGAACGGCTCCTGCAGCTCGAACCGGCTCTGCGCGAGACGGATGTCGTTGGAGAACTTGGAGGCGGACTGGGCGACGCCCGAAAGTGCCGCCATGACCTGGCTGTCCACCTTCCGCGTGTAGGTCTGGCCGGTGACGCGGAACGACGAGGCGAATCCCATCTTCTGTGTCACCAGCGTGTCGAGCCGCTCGACCTTCGCGCGGTCCCCGTCGAACAGCGTCAGGAACGATGCCTGTGTCCCGATCGCGCCCTTCACCCCGAGGAACCGCAGGCCGTCCCGGCGTGCTTTGAGCTCTCTCAGGTCGATCAGGAAGTCCTGCAGCCAGAGGCAGGCCCGGCGGCCCACGGTCGTGACCTGCGCCGGCTGGAAGTGCGTGAACCCCATCGTCGGCAGGTCCTTCCACTTTCTTGCGAACGCCGCCAGCAGCCTGCAGACCCGAGCGACCTTGCGGATGAGGATCTGCAGCGCCTCCCTCACGAGGACGAGGTCCGTGTTGTCCACGACATACATGCTCGTCGCGCCCAGATGAATGATTCCGGCCGCCCCGGGAGCCTGCTCGCCGTAGTGGCGGATATGGGCCATGACGTCATGCCGCGTCTCGCGCTCGATCGCCGAGGCCCGGGCCGCGTCGACCCGGTCGCGGGCCGCCTTCAGCTCGGCGATCTGCGCCCCGGTCACGGGCAGCCCGAGTTCGCGCTCCGCCTCGGCCAGCGCGATCCAGAGGTCCCGCCACGTGGTGAACCGCCGGAGATCCGAGAAGCACGAGAGCATCGCGCGTCCGGCGTATCGCTGAGCCAGCGGGGAGGCCCAGACGTCGGGCGTCGCCGCCCCGGCCCGCGGTCCCGCCTGCGCCGCC
>JABWAY010000472.1 GCA_013360825.1 Candidatus Brocadiia bacterium
CCCCCCGATCGGCGGATGTCCTGGGAGGAGATCATCCAGCTTGTCCTTGAGCATCTTGTGGAGCAGGACGTGGTCGTCGTGCGTCATGGCGATGGTAGCGCCCGGCTCGTCCAGCCCTCCGAGGAATTTGGAGATGGCGTGATGGTCATCGATCACGGGGATCCGCACGCTCCTCCCCTTCTTGTCGAAGATCCTGATCGTCAGCTTTCCTTTCTTTCTCAGCTTTCTGGCGTGCTTCAGCAGGGCGCGCAGCAGGTCCGGCGACAGGGCGAGCACGCCGACGCCGGCCTTGGTGGCCAGGCCGTCCGCCTCGTCGAAGTCCTTGAGGAAGAGCGCGATTTCCGCGCCGATCCCGGGCACGAACTCCAGGCCGAACTCCGCGATGGTCTGGGTCAACTCGACGAACTCCCTGATCTCCTCGACCCGGTCGTTGTGCCAGTCGAGTTCGTCGGTGTCCTGGAGAGAGGCACTCTTGACGGCGCGGAATTCGAGCGCGTTCAGGAGCTGGGACATCAGTTCGTCCGCCGCCTCCTGCTCCGTGAGGTCGCACTCGAGCACGATCGTGTCCTTCTGGTAGACGTACCACCAGCCGGACCCTTTCCGCTGGAGGGAGGAGTTTGAAAACACGAGATCCTCTGCGCGGATGTTCCACGGCTCGTGGAATCTTCCACGGTCGTCCGTCCAGCCGGTCACCAGGACGCGCTGGATGAGCTTCCCGAATCGTCCTCCGTACTTTGCCTGCAGCAACGCCATCATTCCGTTCGCGTCCCAGCAGGGGTCCTTGTCTCCGGCCACGGTCGGCGGCCGCTGCTGCTCGGCGACGGAGGTCCCGAGGGCGACCGCGCCCGACAGGATGTGGGACAGGGACCCGCCTCCAAGCCCGACGGCCAGGTCCCCGGCGCCGCGGATCCCGACCAGGCGGGACGTCGAAGGCGCGGCCGAGATGTTCATCGGCAGGTTCTGTCCCTGCCGGGTCGGCGTGAACCCGGTGTTCAGGGCGGGGGAGAAGACCGTCGCGCTCCCCCCGCGGCGCGCGCCCGGCGTGAACGCCATCGGCGGCGCGCCCGCGCCCGTCGCCGTCGGATCCGGGAGCGGCGGTGGAGGCGGCGCCCCGCTCCCTCCCGTCGGCGGTTCCGGTCCGCCGGGACCACCCGGGCCTCCAGGCCCCCCGGGGCCGTCAGGCGCCCCGGGCAGATCGGGATCCCCAATGCCGGGCCCCTCCGGCGCGGTCCGCCCCGTCCAGGTGCAGTGCGCCGTCGGATCGCCCATGGCCGCGACGCCGCAGCATCCGCTCCCCTGCCCGGTCTCGAACGGAGGACACGCCGATGGCTGCCGCGGCCGGGGAAGGCAGCACAGCACTCCGGACCGCGCATGCCGGGGAGGTTCGAGATGTCCCGGCCCGGGGACAGGACGATGCCTGAGAATGCTTCCTCGGGCAGTCCGCCCGACTTCGGTGTCCAGTCGCCTTCACGCAGCATGGGGATCCTCGCAGGCACGGGGTGCTCGGGGAGAGGGAGACAGCGGCCGGAGCGGAGAGAGGCTCCGCTCCGGCCGGTCCGGTAGGGCGGCTACTGGGCGGACGTGTTGACGCCGGCCGCGACGATGGCGAGGCCGGTCCCGACGATCGAGTACCGGAGGCGGACGTAGCGGAAACCGACGCCGGTCGACTTCGTCGGCGCGGAGTACCCGACAACGAGGCCGGTGTTCGTCGTCACAACGCTCCAGTTCTGCATGTCGTTGGAACCCTGGATCTCCACGGTCAGGCTCGTCGCCGTCAGGTTGAAGATCGTGACCTCCAGCTGGACCGCGTTGGCGCAGTCCATCGGCACCGCGGGCGAGAACTGGTCGACAGAATTGACCACCGACAACTTCGTGGCGAGGGCGGCGTACATGACGGGCTCCTTTCTCGAGGAACGTGCGGATGTGCGGGCTCAGGCGGTCGCCTCGCCCGGCGTTAGAGGGTGGAGATCCAGAAACAGACGTCTTCCAGGATGACCAGTCCGGCTCCGGGGCCCTGGAGAGCGAGGCGGACGTAGGTCGGCGAGACTCCGGAGGCCGGGGGAGACAGCGCGTGCGACCCCAGCGCGTTGACGTTCCAGGTCGCCCGCGTCGACCAGTTCTCGAGGTCGCTCGATCCCTGCAGGACGACGAGGGCCTGGGGCGTGACGGAAAACGCGGTCAGGAGCAGCGTCACCACGACCGTGTTGCTCGCCATTTTCACGGCCGGGAGCGCGGTCACCGCCGACGTCGTCAGCGTGACCGTCGCCGCGACCAGGACACGTTTGGCCGGCGGCGACGCCCCCGGGGGCGACCCGGCGGCCGTGACGGAAATCGCGGACTTCGTCCCGGGAGCTCCCGCCGCAGGTGCCGTGGTCGGCGGCAGCGGCGACTCCGGCGTTCCGTCCTTGCACGGGCATCCGTCCACAGCCGGACTGGGCGGAGGCCCGACCGTATGAGAGCTGGTCGCCGGCGCCGGGGTTTCGCCGCCCTTGCTGCAGCCGCACTCTCCTGATCCTGAACCTCCCGCACCGCCACAACCGCACGCGCCGCCGTCCATGGTCAACCTCCGATCGAGTGAGGAGAATCCGCCCCCGTGCACAGCGCCGACAGCTCGGCGGGGCGGGCGCCTCCGGGGACGTCCCGCCTGGCGCCGGCTTCCTTCAGCGCCGCCTTGAGCCGGCGCTCGTGCGACGCCGCCTGCGTCCGCACGGCGGCGACCGCTTCCGGCGACAGCACTTCTTCGAGCCGCTCCAGCTCGACCGTCCCGTCCGCAGAGTCGAAGACCAGGCACGGAAACGCCCGCACCGGGCGATCGGGCCACCCCGGCCCCGAGGGCAAATCCCGGCCGCCGGCGACCGTTGAGACGTCGACCAGCCGCGTTCCGGGAATGTCCTGCAGGATGCGCCGAGCGATCTCGCGCTCGTGCGGGTTGTGCGACTGGTACCAGAGCGTTGTCTTCATGTTCTACACCTGAAAGAGACTGGTTCTGCCCGTCCCGCCGTTCCCACCCGCGCCGGAACCGGCGCCGCCGGACGCCCCCCCGCCTCCCCCCGCGACATCGAACGACCCCGAGTTGAACCCGTTCCGGTAGAAGATCGTGAACGTCCCGCCCCCTCCGCCGCCGCCCCCGCCCCGGTTGGTCCCGGGGCCTGCGGTCCCGTTCCCGCCGCGTGCCGTCATCGACGCCGAAGCTCCGATCGCGTAGCACGGCGCCATGATCTGGAAACTGCCGCCCGCCGCACCTCCAGCTCCACCCGCGGCAGCCCCGCTTCCGCCTCCACCGCCCCCGCCCGCGCCCTGCGCGAAGATGAAGAACGCCGACCTGCCGGGTCCCGGCGAAGCGATGGCGCTCCCGCCAGTTCCGCCCGCGCCGCCGCCGCCGGTTCCCGCCGTGCCTCCTCCGCTGGAGACGAACCGGTTGTTCTGGACGCCGGCGCCCCCTGCGCCGCCTGCG
>JABWAY010000109.1 GCA_013360825.1 Candidatus Brocadiia bacterium
CGTCGCGCCGGAACTGGCCCTCGTGTTCGCGACCCCCCATTTCCGGCGCGGCGCGAAAGGGATCCTGGAGACGCTGAGGGATTCCGGGTGCGGCCCGGTCGTCGGCGGATGCGCGGCCGGCGTGATGACCGACGAGGGGGAGGTCGAGGGAAGCCCCGGGCTGGCGCTCCTGCTCCTCGCCGGCGTGCCGGCGCGACCGTTCGCCGTCTCCGCTCCCGACGCGCTCCGCGCCTCCATCGCGGACGGCGGGATGGCGCTGGCGTTTCCCGATCCCGCCGCCGTGGACCTGGCGGAGATGATGCGGGCGTTCGAAGCGGGGGCGGGATTCGTCCCGCTGATCGGGGGAGCGCTGTCGGGCGGGACGGAGAAGTCCGGGCATTTCCAGTTCGCCGGGGAGCAGGTCCAGAAAGGGGGGATCTGCGGGATCGTCTTCGGACGCGTGGCCACCGCGCTCGGGGTCGCGCACGGCTGCCGGCCGATCGGCCGCCCCCTCGTGATCACGCGCTCGAACGGCCACATGGTCCTCTCCCTGGGCGGAAAACCCCCGCTGGAGGCGCTCCGCGAGGTGCTCGAGACCCATGCCGCATCGGGCGGCAAAGGCGGCCCGGTCATGGCCGGGATCGCGATGGATGCGACCCGGTCGCCGCTCCAGCGCGGTGACTTCATCGTGCGCAACCTGGTCGCGGTGAAGACGCCCGAAGGGGAACTCCTCGCCGTCGGGACACCGGTGAAGACCGGTCAGACGCTGATGTTCCAGCTGATGGACCGCGAATCGGCGGTCGCCGACATGGCGGAGATGGTCTCCTCGGTTCGGGCCCGCCTCCCCCAGCCGCCCGCCTTCGGCCTCTACGTGAACTGCCGCGGCCGGGGGAAGAACCTCTACGGCGAGACCGACCACGATGTGCTCGCGCTGCGCACGGGCCTCGGGGAACTCCCCTTCATCGGGTTCTACGGCAACGCGGAGTTTGCCCCGATGGAGGCGCGGAACTGGCTCCACAACTACACCGGGGTCTTCCTCGCGGTCGGGGAGGCCGTCGGGGCGGAGCCGGGCTCACGGGCGTGACCGCCGGGGGCGTGCGCTATCTGTCCCCGACCATGACGGGTCTCAGCTCGAGGCGCTTGCCGTCCACGACCGTGACGGTCTTCTCGGTCCAGCCGAGGACCTCGTTGTAGTAGATGATCAGGTGCTCGCCGGGAGGGAGGAACGGCAGGTAGTACTTTCCCGACGATCCGGTTCGCACGACGCGGGAGGCTTCGGTCGACTGTTTCGGGTTCCAGTTCTCGTTCGACTGGCCGTACCCGCGGTCGAGGGGGCGGAAGACGAGGACGCCCGGCATCGGGTCGCCCGAGGGGCCCACGACCAGTCCCGCGATCGATCCGCCGGGAGTGAGGTCGGCCCGGAAGACCGTCGTCTCTCCCTCCCTGACGATCAGGTCGCGCGAGCGGAAACTCGCCTCCGTGGCGAAGATGTCGACCCCGTAGCGCCCGGGCGGGAGGTCCCAGGTCTGCTCGTTGATCGGGCCCCACTGCTCCGGCGGAATCCCCTCGGGCGGCATCGCGGCGGAGGGTTCGGCGACGACGCGGAAGTTCACGTCGCCGGGGTCGCGTCCGATCGAATAGACGACATAGGAGTACTTGATCGCCCTCTTGTTCCCGTCGCGGCGCACGTCGACGCGCAGCGTCCCGGAGGCCGTCCGCGAGGTTCCGCCGTTGGAGGGGGAGGAGGCGGTGCAGCCTGCGCAGAGCGCCGCGACGAGCAGTGCGATCCCCGTCCGTGCCGAAATTCGGTTCATGTCACTTCTCCAGTGTCCCGCCCCCCGGGGTGGACGGGACATCCTAAGGCAGCACCCCGCGAATTCCTACGACGGTTCCGCGCGCGGCGGGTCTACCGGGCGGCGGTCAGCGCGCGCCCCCCGTCCACGGAGAGGAGGACGCCGGTGGTCCACCGGGCTTCCGGGAGGACGAAGTACAGCGCGGCGCCGGCGATTTCAGCGGGAGTCCCGACGCGCCCGGCGGGATGCGTCGTCTTCGACCGTTCGAGGAAGGCCGCGTAGGACGGTTCGTCCATGCCGCCGGTCCGGTGGAGATCGGTGACGACCACGCCGGGGAGGATCGCGTTGACGGTGATGTTCCGGGGCGCCAGTTCCAGGGCCAGGGACTGCGTGAGCATGTTCACTGCGGCCTTCGAGACGCAGTACCCGAGGAGTCCCGCATACGGGCGGATCCCCGTCACGCTCGACAGGTTGACGATCGAGCCCCCGCCCCGCTTCACGATCAGCGGCGCCACCGCCCGCGTCGTCTCGATGACTCCCTCGACGTTGGTGTCCATGAGGGTGCGCCATTTCGCGCGGTCGAAGTCGAGGATGCCTCCGCCCCCGATCACCCCCGCGTTGTTCACCAGGATGTCCGCGCCGCCGAACTCCCGCTCGATCTCCGCCGCCCAGCGGTCGGTGTCCTCCGGCGACCGAACGTCGCCCGTCCCCACGACGGCCCGGCCTCCCGCCGCCTTCGCCGTCTCCTCGAGCGGACCCCGCCTGCGCCCCGTGAGGAACAGGGACGCTCCCTCCGAGGCGAACAGCCCGGCAATCGCCCTCCCGATTCCGGACCCGGCCCCCGTGATCACGGCCACCCTGCCTGCGAGTCTCATCAGTCCTCCAGAATTTCGACGAGGATGCGCCCCTCGGAATCCGCAGGCGGCGCGATCCCGAGCCAGGCGGACACCGTCGGTGCGAAATCGACATGCCGGGCGCCCGCCACGCGGGCATGGCGGAACCCCGGTCCCGCAAAGAGCAGCATCCCGCGGATCCGCCCGTCCCGCGGATCCCCGGCGTGCATCCCGATCGGCGGAATCGGTCGCACGACCGGTGTGTTCGCCGGCGGCAGATCGGGGCGCAGGAACGCCGTCATCCGGCCGCCCGTGATGGTCGCCGACAGCCAGGAGTCCCCCTCCGCACTGACGCGCGGCCCGTCCCCCGGCGCCCCGGGCCGGACCGGTGCGCCCAGCGCCCCCGCCCCGAGCGCCGCCTCCGCCTCGCGCATCACCGCCCGCTCCGCCAGCGCCAGCCAGGCTTCCTTCTCCTCGCTCGGCACGATCCCCTGCAGCCGGTCGCGCGTGTTGACCACCAGCGCATCCCCCGCCCGGCTGAACATCACCTGCGTCCGCGACAGGTCCACCCGCCCCTTCCCGTCCCGCGCCAGCAACCCCGCCCGCTCCAGCGCCAGATTCGGGTACATCACCCGGTCCGTCACCGCCATCCCGTGGTCGCTCACCACCGCGATCCCCATCTCCGGTCCCGCCGCCGCCACCAGCCGCCCCACCAGCGCGTCGCAGATGTCCAGCACCGCATCCAGGACCTCCGTCGCCTCCCGGTCCCCCCAGATTTCCGAACGCCCCAGCAGGAGGTGCAGCGCCTCGTCCGGCTGCGGCAGATAGGCGATCACCAGGTCCGGCCGGTTCTCTCCCAGCGCCCATTCCACCGCTTTCGCAACCTGCTCCGCGTTCAGCCGCGTCGCCGCCAGATACAGCGCCCGCCTCCATTCCGTCCCGTCCACCAGCGGCGGCTCCAGCTTCTGCGCGTTGTACGCATACCCGCCCACCGCGGCACGGAACCGCGCCGCGTCCCCCCGCGACGGCGCCGCAACCGGGCCGAAGGAGGAGCGGAGAAGCGTCCATCCGGACGCGTCGAGGTGGCCGATGGCGAGATAGAACACCCCCGAGACCCCGGGGTGGTCCACGGCGGTGAATCCGTCCCTGCGAAGGGGAACGCGCAGCGCGCCGCTGGAAACCGTGAGAGCGTCCCCGTCGCGCTCGACGAGGAACACCCGCCCGTCCACCGCGAAGGTCCCGCCGGTCACGAGCGAGGAATTCACGAGGCCCTGGTAGCCGTTGAAGATCGTGAGGTTGTCGAATCCGCGGTCGTCCGGATGCTCCGGCTGCGCCTGCGTCGCCTGGATCACCGTGACGGACAGCCCCGCCCGCGCCGCACTTCGCCAGATCGGCTCCGCCCGGAGCGCGCCGGCGTCGAAACCGGGGCGCGCGTCGAGGATGGTCGCGGTGCCGCGGGGAAGGGGATGGGTTTCATTGCCGAGGATGCCGTGACGGTCCGCCCAGGCGCCGGTCCAGAGCGTGGCGTGCGCCGGCGCCGTCTTGGCCGGGAAACAGGAGACGCTTCCGTCCTCCGCGCATGCCCCGCGGGCGGCCAGGGCCGCGAGGTGCGGCATGCGTCCCGCCGCCATGCGGCGCTGAGCCAGGTCCCAGGGGAGACCGTCGAGGGAGAGGATCAGGAGGCGCCGCCCCTCCGGGCGTGCCGGGGAGGGATCGGCGGAGCCGCCGCGGCAGCCGGAGACCAGGGCGGCGGCGAGCGTGAGGAGGGCGGCGAAACGGAGCATGGACCGGGAATTCTACGCGATGGCGGATCGAAGGGAGCGGAATGCGTGCGGGGGAGCGCCCTCGGGGGGCATAATGTGCCGCGTGGGCACGCTGAATTTCCCCTGTGGAACCTGCGGCGCGATCGTCTCGACGGTCGGGCTCGCACCCGGCCGGGCGCCGATGTGCAGCGGCTGCGGCCGCGCCTACCCGGAGGCGATGGCGGCGACCCCGCTGCACTCCCGGGCAGCGACGTCAGGACTCGGCGCAGCCGTCATCGGGGCCTTCGTGGTCGTGGGGGCCGTGGCGTTCGTCGTCCTGTGGGGGGTCGGCCAGTCGGATTCCCGGAGGCTGGCGGTGGAACAGCAGGAACTCGAACGTGCCGCTCTCGTCCAGGCGCAGGCCGCCGGTATCGACCGGAAGGAAGTCGCCCGGCTGGCGGAGATTCTGGGCCGCGGGACGGACGAAGAGGCCCGCGCCGCGTGGACCGCCCTGGCCTCATGGGATGCCCGCGACCACTGGGGGACGTTCGAAGTGCTCGAGGACTGCTACGCCCGCGCCGACCGGCCCCATGCGGTCTGGTGGCTCTCCAACGGCTTCCTCCAGTACTACGGCGATCGCGGCGAGGCTGCCCTCGCGGAGGGGCTCGTCCGCTGGCAGAAGAACGAGGAACTCTTCGAGATGGCCTGCACCTCGCTGGAGCAGTACCCGGTGACGTGCGGCCGGGATCAGGGGCCGTCCCGGGGGCTGGCCCTGGCCGCCGCGGCCCAGCGGGTCCTGCGGAGTGCGGAGGCGCGGGTCGACCACCCGAGGGCGACGCCGCGGCTGGAGACGGCGCTCGGCAGACTGTCGCGCGCATTCCCCGCCGAATCCCGGTGAATCCGGAAATCCTGCACCTGTACGCGTGGGACGTGGCCTTCGAGGTCCCGCTCGAGACGATCCGTGCGCAGATCTCCCAGGCGGGAGACGGGATCCTGATGCCGCGGAAGGGGACGCCGCGCGATCCGGCGCCCCGCCGCTATCTTCATCTCCCGCTGGGCGAAGTCGGTTCTGGTGAGTTCCGCGCGGAGGCGTCCGCGAATCTCTACAGTTTCGGCGTCATCTGCATCACTCTCCGCCATCGGGCCCAGGGGCGGACTCTCGCCGACTTCGTTCCTCATCACGCGCCCCCGGGCGTCCCCCTGGACGCGCTGGCGCGGGGAGCGCTGGACGGTGTCCTGTCCCGGATTGCCGCCCACCTGCGGCGGCCCAGGATCAGCCCGGAGAATCCGGAGGCGTGGACGGTGTTCCGGTTTGAGGCGGCGGAGCTTCAGATCACGGACGCCACGGAGTGGATGAACAATCACAGGCGGGAGGTTGCCGGGCTCCTGACGGGGGAGGCCGATCCGGGACGCCTCTCGGACCAGGAGGTCGATGAGACCCTGCGCCAGACGTTCAGCTACTACCGGGACGACCTGGCCGTCATCGACTGGGAGTCCGCGCTGGTCGTGGACCCCGGCCCGGCGGAGGATGTTCTGCGCGTGTTCGAACTCGCGAATCTGCAGCTCGTCGAATACCGCCACTACGATGCGGAACTCGACCGCGTCGTCAGCCGCGCCTACGAGGATCTCTCCCAGGCCCGCGGGCCCCGCCTGTTTTTCGGCGGCGGCGACCGCCTGCGCTCGCTCCGCGAACTCCGGCTCTCCGTGGCCGACGTCGCCGACGAGATCGAAAACGCCACGAAGTTCCTCGGCGACTGGCACCTGGCCCGGGTCTACATGGGGTGCGCCGCGCGCTTTCACCTGCCGGAGTGGAAGGCCGCCGTGGAGGAGAAACTGAAGACGATCGACGAACTTTACAACCTTGCGGCCTCCGAGTCGTCCAACAGGAAGATGCTTCTCCTGGAGGCCATGATCGTCGTGCTGTTCATCCTCGACCTGCTCGCGCTGTTCCTGGCCTCTTCGAAATGAGGGCTCCCGCGGCGTTCGTCCTCGCGCTGGTGACGGCCGGTTGCGGCGCATCCCGAAGCGACCTGGAGGAACGGGCGCTCGCGCCGCTGGGGAAGCGTGCGGAGGCGTTCGACGCCGGCGCGGACGGGCTGGAGGGACTCGAGCGGGAATCCTATTACTGGCTTCTCTGGCGCAGCGCCCGCCGGCACGCCGTGGACGGGTCGCAGGCCGACGTCGTGGATGTGACCGCCATCGGCCCCGGGTTCCTGCGCCGTCGCGTCGAGCAGGCACGCGAGGCGCGACGGTGGCCCTGGGCCCCCGTGGACCAGGATGCCTGGCTTCGCGGAGTCCTGATGTACCGCGTGGCGACCGAGGAACTCAGCGACTGGCACGCCGAGTTCGCCGCGGATCGCCAGGTCCGATCCGATCTGGAGGCGCTCGCGGCCGGCTGGGACGCGGACCGGGAGGGGACGCTGCGCGCGGTGATTCACAGGTTGAACTCCGGCGTCGTCGCGGCCCGGACCGCGCCCAGACAGCGCGGCCTCCCCGACATGTCCCCCGGCGACTGCCTCGCGGAGGGCGGCGGCCGCCAGACCGACCTCGCCATCGCGTCGATCTGCCTGCTCCGCACCTGGGGCGTTCCCGCCATCCTCCTCCGCGCCCCCGTGCTCGCGGGAGAACCCGGCGGCGATGTCTGGATCGGCATCCTCGGCACCGACTGGTGGATCCGGCCGGGAGACGATGCCCCCCTCGACGACGCCTACTTCCGTTACCGCCGCTCCGGCCCCCTCCTCCCCAAGGTCTTCGCCTGCGCGGACCGCAACGAGTTCGGGCACCTCCTCGCCGCACGGAATTCGCTCTCGTTCAAGACGGCCTACAACTTCATCCTCATCCCGGCCGCCGATCTCACCGGAACTCTCCCCGGGACCGCCCGCGTCGTCCTCCCCGCGGAGTGGAAGTCCCCCGTCTTCCTCAGCACCTGGTCCGCCGGCGGCTGGCTGGAGGTCGCCCCGGGGATCCCGGACGGCAGAGGCGCCACGGACTTCGGCCCCTGCACCGCCGCCGACCTGCTCTACATGCCCACCGTCCCCGGCCCCCGGGGCATCCCCGCCCCCGCCGGCGATCCGTTCCTCCTCGCGCCCGACGGGACCCGCACCCTCCTCACACCGCGCGATGGCGCCGTCTCCTGGGAATGGAACCCGCCCGCCGACGCCCCGGCCGCCCGCCCTCACCTGTGGAAAGATGCGGTCTGGGTCCCCTGCGTCGTGGAACCCGTCGACGGAAAATCCACCGCCCGCGGCGCCCCGGGCGCCCTCTACCTCGTCATCCGCCCCGGACCGGAAAACGGCGGCATCGGAAAATTCTTCGGCCGCCCCTTCACCCTCGACCCGGACGGCCGCCACATCCCTCATTGACCCGGCCCGCTACTTCAGCCAGCCGTCCAGAAGCGCCTTCTGCTCCGGCGCGGGCTTCCCGGTCAGCTGCAACTGGTGCACGATCTTCTGCTTCGCCGCGAGCGTGACCGTCTTCTGAAGCATCCGCTCCCCGCGGAACAGCGTAAACGTCACCTCGTCCCCCGGCTTCCGTTTCGCGAGCCACTTGCCCCACTCGCTGCCCCGGAGGCGCTGCCCCCCCGCGGCCAGCAGGATGTCCCCCTCGTCGATCTCCGCCTCCCCCGCAGGGCCGTCGTCGCGCACCCTCCGCACGCGCACCAGGTCCTCCGCGATTCCCTGGATCTCGAGCCCCGGGTCGGCCTCCGTCGCATCGACCTTCGCCTCGTACGTGACGCCGAGCGGGGCGAGCAGCTCCGCATAGGGAAGCTCCTGTGTCCCGGAAACGTGCCGCGCGAAAAATTCCGCGAAGTCCGACCCCGACGCCTCATTCACGAACGCCAGCCAGTCGTCGTCCCCGTATCCGGCGTCCCGCGTCTTCTCGAGCGCCAGCCGCATCACGTCGTCCAGCGACCGTTTCCCCTCCGTCCGCCGGCGGATCGAGGCGTCGAGCGCGAGCCCCAGCAGGTGACCGCTCATGTAGTACGACACCTCCACGTCCTCGGAGTCGTCCGGGTCGAGCCAGGTGTGCCAGGACGCCATCTCCGGGCTCGTGATCCGCCGCCCCGCCCGCCGCATCAGGTGGTTCAGCTCCTCCTGCACCTTCCCCAGGTACTCCTCCCGTTTCAGGATCCCGCCGCGCTCCATCGCCAGCCAGCCGTAGTAGTTCGTGAACCCCTCGTGCACCCAGAGATTCTTCGTCATCACCTCCTTCGAATAGTCGAACGGACCCAGCTGGGCCGGGCGGATCCGCTTCACGTTCCACAGATGAAAGAACTCATGCGAGACGATGAACAGGAACTGAACGTACTGGCCGCGGTCCGACAGCGCTTCGCCGTTGTGGACGATGGACGTGGAGTTCAGGTGTTCGAGGCCGCCGCCCCACCAGCGGGGAAAGTGGAGCAGGAAGACGTACCGCTTGTAGGGGGGAGGTCCCATGATGGCGAGCTGGGCTTCCACGATTTTCCGGATGTCCTCGACCATGACGGCGCGGTCGCAGGCGGGAGACTTGTGGATCACGACCTCATGGACGGCGCCGCCGGCCTCGAAGGTCCGGACGTCGATGTCCCCCATGAGGACGGGGGAGTCCACCAGGACGTCGTAGTCGGCGGCCCGCCAGGTGTCCTCGCCCGCCGGGTCGAGCCCGGTCGCCGTCTTCCAGCCCGGCAGCGGATGCAGGCGGAGGGTGACGGGGGATTTCGTGTGACCGACCGCGTACATGAACAGCCAGGTGCCGTGGAAGTAGGCGTGCTCGTCGGTGAGGTCCGATCCCGTGGGGGACAAGGAATGGGCGTAGGCCAGGTAGGAGACCTTCGCGGAGCGGACCCCGCCGGTCCGGACCCTCCAGGTCTGCTTGTCGGTCATCTCGAACGCCAGCGCGCGCCCGTCGTCGCCCCTGGCCGCGAATTCCCGGATGTTCTTCGCGTGGTTCTGCACCTTGTAGTACCCGGGGGTCCAGGCGGGCATGGCGAGGTCGAGGCTGTCCCCCTCGATTCCCGACAGCTCGATCGTCACGTGAAACAGGTGGGTGGTCGGCCGGGGCGTGCGGACGTCGTAGACGATGTCGAGGGCGAGCGAGGGGAGGGCCAGAAAAAGCGAGAGCAGCGCGGCTCGCATGGGGTCTCCTGGTCGGGGGATGACCCTGAGTGAAACGCAGGAAGGTCCGGGATGCAAGGGCAGACCCGGGTTGTAACGCACCGCGTTAATGGCGCTCTCCTACTGGCGGCGGGCGATCTCCGCATCCCGCGCCGCCAGCTTCGCGGCCGTCTTTTCGCGCTGCTGTTCCAGGGCCTTGCGCAGATCCGCATCCTCGAGCGCCAGCATCTGCACCGCCAGGATCGCCGCATTCCGCGCCCCGCCCACGGCCACTGTGGCCACCGGCATTCCGGGAGGCATCTGGACCGTCGAGAGAAGGGAGTCCAGCCCGTCCAGAATCCCGCCCTGGAGAGGGACGCCGATCACCGGGCGGGTCGTCCGCGCCGAAACGGCCCCCGCGAGGTGGGCGGCCATCCCGGCGCCGCAGATGAAAATCCTGCAGCCCCGGGTCTCGGCATCCTTGAGGAAGCTCTCGAGCGCGACCGGGGTCCGGTGGGCGGAGAGCACCCGGATCTCGTGGGCGATCCTGAATTCCGCGAGCGTCTCGGCGCCCTTCTTCATGACATCGAGATCGCTGTCTGATCCCATGATGATGGCGACCTGGATCTTGTCCATCGCGAGAGGCCTCCTTGAAGGGGACGCGGCTTCCGGCCGAGGGGGCGGACGCTAGCGCCGCGAGTTCCGTGTGTCCAGCTTAAGCGGACCGCGGCATCCGTCCGATAAGGAGGCAGACCCATGCGCCTCCCGATCGCCCTCGCCGTCCTCGCCGTCACGACCGGGTGCCACCCCGTGCCCCCGGCGACACTCCGCCCGGCCCCTCCGCGGAGCCCGGCGTTCGTCGACGGGGCGCCCCCTGTGAACCCGACAGCTCCCTCCCGTGCGGTGTCCTCGGGAGGCGGGCGCGTGGCCTGGATGCAGGGAGCCGCCGTGGCGGTCCTCGAGGGCGGCGTCGTCACGCTCGTCGAACTCCCGGGCGAGGGCCTCCACGACGCCCGTCTCAGCCCGGACGGGCTCGCCCTGGCGGCCGTCACGGCCGGGAGGGAACTCGTCGTGTCACCCCTGCCGTGGACGACTCCCCGGCGCTACGGCATCGCCGCCGCCCCGGCCTGGTCTCCCGCCGGGGACCGGATCGCCTGCGAAAGCGGCGAGGGACTCTGGATCGTCGAACTCGCCGGCGGAACCCGAACATGGCTGGGCCCCGGCACAGCCCCCGCCTGGTCCCCGGACGGCTCCCGCCTCGTGTTCACCCTCGGAACCCCCCCGTCTCTCTGGATCATGACCCACGAAGGCTCCGACCGGCGCCTCCTTCCGACCCGCCCCGATGTCCACACACCCGCCTGGAGCCCCGACGGCCGCTGGATCGCCTTCGCAGCCTTCCACGACGGCCGCCCCGATGACCTCTGGGCCGTCGCCGCCGACGGCGCCTGCACCGTCCGCGTCACCTGGGATCCGCTCCCCGAGTCCGAGCCACACTGGGGGACCGGAGGCCTCCTGTGGTACACACGGACCCGCGGCGGGGTCCCGTCCCTCTGGACGTCCCGCGTCTCCAATCCGGAGTTGCTCCCATGAAACGCGCCCTCCCGTGCCTCGCCCTCGTGTTCGCCGGATGCGCGGGAGAACAGTACCGTCACCCGGAACCGAACCCGTTCTCACACGTCCGCAAAGTCGTCGTCGTCCCCGTCGGCGACGCTTCAGGCGACCGGCACTTCGACGCCATGAAGGCCGGAGACGCGCTCGCCTCCGAACTCCTCATGCACCCGGGCTTCACGGTCGTCCGGCCCGCCGAGGCGCTGGCAGCCGCGGCGGCGGGAGCCGGGGACCTGAGCACGATCGAGGGGTGCCTGGCGGTCGCCCGCGCCCTCGAGGCGGACGCCGTGCTCGTCGCGGACGTCACCGAGCAGGACGCCTACTACCCGCCCAGGACCACCGTCTCCGTGCAGTTCCTCGTCGTGCGCCCGCCCCTCGCGCCCGCCGGCGACCTCCAGCGCCATGTCGTCTCCGGCCGGCCCCTCGCCGTCAACCTCGCCACCGCCCCGCACGTGAACCAGGAATTCGAGGCGGTCCTCGACGGCAGCGACGACCGCGTCCGCGCCGCCGTCTCCAGCTGGGCCGCCGCACGGGTCGACGAAGAGTCCCCCTGGGAGGACGGCGAGGGCGTCCTCCGCGCCCGCGCCCCCTGGTGGCGCTTCGTCTGCGCCCGCCTCATCGACCGCCTCCTCGAGACGGAACTCGGAAGACAGGAACGCTCAAAACCCGCCTGGCGCAATCCGGAGCGCTCGTGACCTGGGACGAGGCGATCGACGGGTTTCTCGGCCACCTGCGCAGGCGGAACGTCTCGCCGGAGACCCTCCGCGCCTACGCCGGCGACCTCTCCGGCCTCGGCGAGGCGCTCGCCCGGCCCGACCCGGCGACCCTGGACCCGCTCCAGCTCCGCCGCTGGCTCGCCGGGCTGAGGGATGCGGACTACAAGAAGAGCTCGATCGCGCGAAAGCTCGCCTGCGCGCGGTCGCTCTGCCGGTGGCTTCACCGCGGCGGCGTTCTCACCGAGAATCCCGGGCGCGCCCTGCGCACGCCGCGACTGGAGCGGCGGCTGCCGACCTGCCTGAGCGAGGCGGAGGTGCTGGCGTTCCTGGAGGGTCCGAAGGGGGACGGGAAGTCGGCGCGGCGGGATCGGGCGATCCTGGAGACGTTCTACTCGACGGGCTGCCGCATCTCGGAGCTGGCCGGGCTTTCGCGCGGGGATGTCGATCTCGACGGGGGAGTGGTGCGGCTGCGGGGAAAGGGCCGCAAGGAGCGGCTCGCGGTTCTGGGCGGGCCGGCGCTGGCCGCGGTGCGGG
>JABWAY010000473.1 GCA_013360825.1 Candidatus Brocadiia bacterium
ACCTGCGTCGGACGGCGTCTCCCTCACCTTTCAGGCGACGGTGCCCCAGGATCTCTTTCCGCCATTTCGCGAGGCGGGAGGTCAACGTCGTCCTTGGAACGCCGAGGGCCGCCGCCAGTTCCGTGTGCGTCCGGCCTTCCACGACCAGACTTCGGAAGACCGCCACTCCCTCCGGCGGCAGCACCGAGCAGGCGTCCTGAAACTCCGAATTGCCGCTCCATGCGTTCTCCCACTCCTCGACGTAGACAGGAGGACGGGCCGCCTGATGCTCGCGGTCCAGTCGCCGCCCCGCCGCACGCACGAGCGTCAGGCCGACATTCCGTGCCACCTTCACCTGGTATGCCCGCGTCTGCGCACTGTCGCGGGCCGCCGCGCGCGAGCGCTCGAGGCGCAGCCACGCATCCTGCGCGACGTCTTCGGCATCCGACTCCTGCAACTTCAGCCCTGCGCGCGCTTCCTGGTACAGGAGGACGCGCAGTTCAGCGTCGGAAAGGAATTTGTCTCTCGGCTCTCGGCAGCAAGCGCGTTCCTCCTTTGTCCAAGACTCAGTGCGTCCCTCATGAACCCCTCCACCCAACAGGGCCGGACATTTCACCTCATTTCCCTACCTCCTCAACTCCGCCAACCCGGGCTTGGACGAAGAAATCCGGAATTTTCTGAAGATCCCTGCGCGCGCCCCGCCGGAAAAGGCCACCTTGCCTGCTCAGGTTCCCGCGCCGGCCGCCTCAGGAACCGCCACCCGGCGCTCGTCGCCAGCTTGCTGCTCCCACTCCAGGGCTGAGGGCAGCCTCGAGGCATGGCTCGCCTGCGCCCCGCGCTCTGGTCTCACCCCCGCACCCGCCCCGCGCAGGACCCACAAATGATTGGGGTAAACCTGTTTTTTTGGCCGCACCGGGATTGAAATTCCCCGCGAATCTGGTCCGCTGGGGGGGATGCCCCGCGACCCCGATCTCCTCTACGCCCTCCTCGCCCTGCAGCTCGGACACCTGACCCGCGAGCAGCTCCTCGACGCCGCGGCAGCCTGGCTGAATGCGCCCACGGGGTCGCTCGCCTCGCACATCGAATCCCGCGGGCTCCTCACCCCGGCGGCGGCCGCGGCGCTCCGGTCCGCCGTCGAGGCGCGGGGACGCGAGTCCGCATCCGCCCCGGCACTCCCTCCCCCCTCCAGCCCCGGCCGCTACCGCCTCCTCAATGAACTCGGCCGCGGCGGCCTCGGGCGCGTCGTCGAAGCCTGGGACGAATCCCTCCGCCGCGGCGTCGCCATCAAGGTCCTCCACGGCCGGACGTCCCCCGACCTGGAGGAACGCTTCGCCCGCGAGGCGCGCCTCGCCGCGCGGCTGGAACATCCTTCGATCGTCCCGATCCACGACTTCGGGACGCTGGAGGACGGGGAGGGCGGGCGGACGGTGTTTCTCTGCATGAAGCGGATCCGCGGGCGGGATCTGGAGAAGGTGCTGTGGGAGGTGGCGCGGGGGCCGGCGTCGGGGGCGTGGACCCGGGCGCGGCTGCTGCGCGTCTTTCAGGATGCGTGTCTCGGGATGGCGTTCGCGCACGACCGCGGGGTGATCCACCGGGATCTGAAGCCGTCGAACGTGATGCTCGGGGACTACGGCGAGACGCTGATCGTGGACTGGGGGCTCGCGAAGGAGCTGGCGCCGGGGGCGATCCGGGACAGCGCGGTGATCGAGGGGGAGCCGGTGGAATCGGCGCTCCCTCCGCCTGGCCCGGAGGCGGGGCGGCGGACGGGGGATTCGACGACGGTGACGGGCGGGAAGCGCGAGACCCCCGCCGAACCCCACGCCCGGACGCTGCGCGCGGCCTCGGACCGCGAGGACGTCCGCCACTCGTGGGGCGCGAATCTCACGTTCGCGGGGGACATCCTCGGGACTCCGGCGTACATGAGTCCGGAGCAGGCGGAGGGGCGGGTCGACGAGGTCGACGCGCGGAGCGACATCTGGGCGCTGGGCGCGATCCTCTACGAGATCCTCGCGACGCGTCCGCCGTTCGTGGGAAACGATGTGCAGGAAGTGATCGCGGCGGTGCGCGGGGGGACGGTCGTCCCGCCGTCCGAGGCGCGCGCGGCGCTCGACGGACGCGACCCGGTCCCGCCGGAACTCGACGCGATCTGCCTCCGCGCCCTCGCCCGCAGCCGCGACGCCCGCTACCAGTCCGCCCGCGCCCTCCACGACGACG
>JABWAY010000110.1 GCA_013360825.1 Candidatus Brocadiia bacterium
GCCCTCCCCCTCCCCGCCGCGGCGCGGGTCCTCCCGGGGCGGCTGCGCGACGCCGTCTGCGTCCTGGTCCTCGCGACCGTCGATATCGCCTCCGCCTTCGGCGCCGTCGGCGCCGCCTGGGGGATCCGCGAGGCCCTGCCCGGATGGCTCCCGTTCCAGCAGATGACCCTCATCTCCTGGCTCGACCTCTCCGAATCCCTCGCGATCGCGATCGTCGCCGGCTTCCTCGTCCGCGGCCTCTACCTCCGCCGGGAACCCGCCTGGGAAATGCTCCGCCTGACCTTCTCCACCCTCCTCCTCTCCCTCGGATTCGCCCTCGCCGCCCTCTACCTCACCAACATCGCCGGCGGCATCCCACGCTCCCTCGCGTTCCTCTGCGGCGGCATCGTCCTCCTCGCCGCCCCCGCCGCGCGGTTCGCCGCCCTCGGCCTCCTCCACCGCCTCGGCTTCTGGTCGCGGACCGTCATCGTCGTCGGCTCCCCGGACGCCGCCCGCGACGTCGCCGACGACCTCGAGGCCGACTTCTGCCTCGGATACCGCGTCGCCTCCGTCCTCACCACCGAACAGGCCGTCAACGGACTCCTCCCCGAGGGATTCGAAGAAGCGGTCGTCGCCTCGCACGGGCTCGATGCCGCCGTCGCCGCCCGCCTGGTCTCCGACCTCCACCGCCGCGTGCGCGCCGTCACCCTCGTCCCCGATTTCGGAAGCATGCCCTTCGGCCGCTCCAGCACCCGGTTCCTCTTCGACCGCCAGCGCATCCTCCTCACCACGGCCAATCTCCTGCGCGACCCGGCGAATCTCCTGGTGAAACGGCTGTTCGACCTCGCCGCGGCCGGCGTCCTCGCCGCGCTCGCGCTCCCCTTCGGCGCCCTCGTCACCCTCGCGATCCGCCTCACCTCCCCCGGCCCCGCGATCTTCGCCCAGCCCCGGATCGGCCGGCACGGGGTGACGTTCCGGTGCCTCAAGTTCCGGACGATGTACCGGGATGCGGAGGATCGCCTGGAGGCGCTCCTGTCCGCCGACCCGGACGTCCGCGCGGAATGGGAACGGTTTCACAAACTCCGCGACGACCCCCGCGTGACGCCGCTCGGCCGCCTCCTCCGCGCCACGTCGCTGGACGAACTGCCGCAGCTGCTCAACGTCCTCGCCGGCTCCATGAGCCTCGTCGGCCCGCGCCCCCTCCCGGACTACCACTACGAAAAGTTCGAAGAGCCGTTCCGGTCCGACTACCTCGAGGTCAAGCCCGGCATCACCGGGCTCTGGCAGGTGTCCGGACGCTCCGAAGCGGACGTCGCGCGGATGGCCGCGCTGAATTCCTGGTATGCGCGGAACTGGAGCCTCTGGCTCGACCTGACGCTTCTGGCCCGGACGATCCCGGTGGTGCTGGGACGGAGGGGGGCGTGGTGACGGGAAATGCCCGCGTGCCGCTTTCGGTGCTCATGCTGGCACGGAATGCCCGGAAGTACCTGCCCTCAGCCTGGGCATCCCTGCAGGCACAGACATGGGGGGACTTCGAGGTCGTCGTCGTGCTCGATCGCTCGACGGACGCCACGCAGGATCTGCTCTCGGATTTCGCTCGCAGCGACAGAAGGCTGCGGATCGTCGAGGGCCCGGACGCGGGATTGTCGGCCGCCCGGCACGCCGGAATCGCCGCCGCCCGGGCCGACCACATTGCACTTCTCGACAGCGATGACACGTGGGAACCCTCAAAACTGGAACTGCAGATTGCGTTCCTCGCCGAAAACCCGGATCTCGTGGCTTCGTCGACCCATGGCTGGTACATCGGCCCATCCGGAAAGCGCCTCGGAAATCACGCGGTCGGACCCGCATCCCGCGCGGAGTTCGAAAGCCTGCGCAGAGCGGACCGCTGTATCTGCCTCCTTGCGTCCGGGGCGGTGTTTCTCCGCTCTGCCGCCCTCAAGTGCGCCTCCCCGCGACAGTCGATCGATGCCGTGGAGGACACGCTGCTCTTCACGCGGATGGCGGACCTGGGACCGATCGTCAATCTGCCTCAGCCACTCGTCAGCTATCGCGTCCACGGTTCCGGTGTGTCTTCACGCCTCCTGACCCGGCAGCGCCTCCTGTTCCGCTGGATCGAGCACAACTTGAGAGCGCGACGGATGAATGAAGCCGAGATCGACGAGGAGGCCTATGAACGCCTCGAGTCGCGCCGCGGATGGGCGTCCCGCATTCAAACCGGCCGTGGCGACCTTTCGGCCGCGTGGTACAGGAGAGCAGGGGCCCTGCTGGCTGATCGTTCCTGGATCGCGGGAGTCCCCCTGCTGTTCGCCGCGATGGTTCTGGACCCGGGCTACTGCCTCCGCAAGCTGGTTTCGCAGTTTCGCCGCCGGCACCCGACCGGGATGGCATGACGCCTTCCCCGAGGCCCTTGTGAAGATCCTGATCTCTGCCTATGCCTGCGAGCCCGGAAGAGGGTCTGAGCCCGGGGTCGGATGGAACGCCGCACTCCAGGCGGCTCGCCGGCATGACGTCTGGCTGCTGACCCGTTCGGGGAACCGAGCCGCCATCGAAAGCGGCCTCCGGATCCTGCCGGACGGTGCACGGATCCGCGTCTGCCCGGTCGCGGATCCACGCTCCGGCTGCCTGGTGCCGGCCGGACGGTCCGGGAAATGGATCGACTACGGCCGGTGGCAGGTCGCGGCCCTCGACACGGCCGAAGAACTGCACCGGACGGTCGGCTTCGACCTCATTCATCACGTTACCTTCGCCAGCTGGCGAGTCCCGACCCGGCTCTACGAATTGCCAGTCCCCGTCATCTGGGGTCCGCTTGGAGGTGGAAGCGGCGTTCCCCGCGGGTTCGGGAGCGTGCTGGGTTTTCAGGGGCGCTTCTCCGAGTCTTTCCGGGAAGCGAGCCAGTACGTCTCCCGACGACTACCGGGAGTCGGGAGGTGCGCCCGCAAGTGCCGTCTCGTCCTGGCTGCGAATGGCGTGACCAGAGATTTCCTGTCCCCGCTCTGCGAATCCCCTCCGCCTGTCCTTTGCGAAATGGGCGTGGAAATCGCGGACTTTCCGGAGCGGTCGCCCCGGCCAGCGCACGGTGGCCCCCTCCGCATCTTCTGGTCCGGTGTCTTCGAGCCGCGCAAGGCACTGCCGCTCCTCCTCGGAGCCCTGACTCATCCCGAGGCCCCGGACTGCACTCTCGACATCGCAGGGGATGGACCCGAACGCGAGCGGTGGCGGCGCGCGGCCGCCCGGATGAACGTGGAGGGTCGGGTGCGATTTCATGGGAGGCTCGTGCGTCACGAGGCCCTCCGGCTGCTGGAGGCAGCGGATGTCTTTGTGTTCACAAGCCTGCGCGAGACGACCGGCTGGGTCCTGGTGGAGGCCATGGCCGCGGCGTGCCCGGTCGTCGCTCTCGACTGGTCCGGTACGCCGGATGTCCTGCCGGCTGAAGCCGGAATCCGGATCCGGCCGGAATCTCCGGCGCAGGTCCGGGATGGGCTGGCCCGGGCGCTCGCCCGTCTTTCGGCGGATCCTGATCTCCGCGTGGCCATGGGGAAGGCTGGACGCGCCCATGTCGCGCGCAATCTCACGTGGGACCGGTATGGCGCCGAAATGGACCGGTACTATCGTGAATTCGGGGGGGCGCGATGACCGCTCCGTTTCCGGCCGCCCGGACCGGGATCCTGATCCTGATTGACCAGGCCGCACTCTCTGCCGGGAACTTCCTGACCGGCCTGCTGCTCGGAAGGGTCTGCACCCCGGCGGAATTCGGCGCCTACACGCTGGTATTCGCGGCCATCAACGGCGTCAGCGGGATTCAGAACGCACTGATCGTCACGCCCCTGACCGTCTTCGGTTCCGCCCGGGAAGGAGCGCCTCTGCGTGCATATCTCGGGGGCTCGCTCGCGAATCAGGCGGTCCTGTCGTTCCTGATTGCGGCCGCGGGGCTGGTCACCGCCGCGTCGCTCGCGGTGTTCAGCCCGGAGTCACCCTGGCTCGGGGCATTCCTTGGCGCATCGGCCGCCGTCTTCTTCGAGCAGATGCAGGAATTCTACCGACGGGTTCTGCTCGCGCGGATCCGGCCCGGGGGAGCCTGCCTGGTCGACCTTGCAGGAACCGTCCTGCGCCTCTCGCTCCTCGGCGCGCTGGCGTTCGCGGCGAAGCTGAATCCGGCCGGCGCACCGGTCACCGCCCGCAACGCCTTCCTCTGCATTGCGGCCGCTTCTGCGGTTTCCACGGCAATCGGAGCATTCCGCATCCGGACCTGGATCGTCCGCCCTGTCGAGCATGCGGTTGCCTCGGCTCGCGAGAACTGGACGTTCGGACGCTGGTCGCTCGCCTCCGCGGGCACAGTGGCGGTGTCGATGCAGGTCTACCCGTGGGTCCTCGCCACGCTGCATGGTGCGAAAACCGTGGCGATCCTGGGCGCATGCCAGGCGCTTGTCTTCGTGTCCAATCCGGTGATGAACGCTCTGGGGAATTTCTACGGCCCCTTTCTGGCGAAATCCGCATCCGTCGGCGGTCCGGGCGGACTGGCGGATGCGACCCGGCGGTACCTGTACACGACCGCGGTTCTCGTCGGCGGCCTGCTCCTTCTCCTCGTCCTGGCCCGGGATCCTCTGCTTTTCTATGCCTACTCCGGAAAATACGACGGACATGGGCTCCTCGTCGCCCTGCTCGCCACATCGACCGTTCTGTATGCTCTCGGGAGACCCCTCGCGGTGGCGCTGAACGCGATCCACAGACCCGACCTGTTGTTCCGGACCCAGTTCATGGCGCTTGTCGTCGGGACCGCCATTGCCTGGCCGCTCGTCAGGGCGTACGGTCCTGCAGGCGTGGCGATCGGCCACATCGTCACCAACGCCTGCATGCTGGCGGTCCGCGGGACGGTGCTCTCCCGAGCCGCCGCCTCGTCCCGGAGTGTCGGGGTCCGGGCGCAACCCGAGAATTCCGGATCGAGGACATTGTGAGCACGGCGCCGGCGGTTTCAGTGATTCTTGCGACCCGCGACGGAATTCGCTGGATCGAAGCGGCCATGGACTCGGTCTCGGCCCAGTCTTTCCCGGACTTTGAAGTGATCGCCGTTGATGACGGAAGTGCACCCGGCACCGGCGCGCTGCTTCAGGCGCACGGGGAAAAGGACCCCCGTTGGACGGTCGTCCGGTCGGAGGCGATCGGGCTGGGCAGAGCCCGGAATCTCGGGATTGAACGGGCCCGCGGCCGGTGGCTCGCCTTTATCGACGACGACGACCTCTGGTTCCCCACCCGTCTGGAGCGACAGCTGGAATTTCTGCACGGCAATCCCGGCGTCCTCGCTCTCGGTTCCGGAGCCGTCTACATCGGCGCCAGCGGAAGAAAAATCGGCATCTACAATTTCGGACCTCACTCCATCGCGGAGTCGCGGGCGTGGCGGCGCGAGGGGAAGATCGTCAACCTGCTGACGTCCTCCGCAATTCTGGATGCCAGGGCCGCGCGTGAATGCGGCGGCTTTTCGGGAATACACCACGCCGCCGAGGACGTGGTTCTCTACAACAGAATGGCTTCTCGCGGTGACGTTCTATCGCTCCCGGACACCCTCGTCCAGTACCGCGTCCACCCACGAAGCGTCTCGGCGAAAAACGTCCCGTTTCAGAGACTGGTCTTCCGCTGGCTGGAGTACAACCTCCGGGAACAGAATGCGGGCCGCCCGGAAATCGATCTGGAGGAGTTCCGCGCAATGCCGCAGGAGCGGGGACGGCTCCGCCGCCTCTGGACTTACAGGGCCGATCTGGCCGCCGTCCTCTATCGCAACGCAGGGGGCCTGCTCGCGGATCGCCGCTGGTTCCTGGGCGGGGCGAATCTCCTGGCCGCCTTCGCCGCGGCTCCCCTGTACGTCGGGAAGCGCCTGCTTCGCCAGGCGCGGCCGTTTTGAAAACGCGCCCTCATGTCCGATGGACGCAGGGCCGCCGGCATCCGCGCCAGACCGGATCGGCGACACGGTCCCGTAATCTCCGGGACCCAGGGCTGCCCCCGGCCCGATCCGGCCCCTTGCTTCCCCCCGTGGCAGCCCTCACAATCTCCCCTCTCTGAATACGCGGAGTCAGGTCATCGACCCGGAAATGCTGGAGCCGACTGACGACCAGCGTCCGACCGATTCACCGGCGGCGGGCGCCGTCCTGCGGGCTGCCGGAACCGCTCTCGGGGTCCTCCTCCTCGGGTATGCGACGCTTGGCCGCGGATTCGCATACCTGCACCTCCCCGCCCTGGGAAAACTGTACGTCGGAGAAATCGTCCTCTGCACGCTGCTTCTGGCGGTCCTCTTCAGCGGCCGGATCCTGCCCCGAGCCGCCCGGACGGGAGCTGGGGCCCTCCTCGTTGCCTTCATGGCGCTCGGCCTCGCTCGAACACTCCCCTTCCTCGAGGAGTATCGAACCGACGCCCTGCGGGATGCCGTTCTCTACGCCTATGCCATTTTTGCGCTTCTTGTGCCCGAACTGGTCACATCACGCAGTCACGTCCAGGCGATCGCCGCGGCATTCCGGAAATTCGCCATTCTCTACGTCTTCTGGCTGCCGGTCGTGTTCCTGCTGCAGGTGCACTTTCAGCAGGCAATCCCGATCGTCCCGGGGACGAACATCCGGCTGATGAGCCTGAAGGGCGCCGACATGGTTGTGCACATTGCGGCTGCGCTCGCGTGGTTTGCGCTCGTCCCGCGCCCCGCGCCTCCAGGCGGCGGCGGCCGCCCCGTCCCGGATCACAGGGGCCTGGTCTGGCTCGCGATCGCCGGGGGCGGGGCGGCGCTCACGATGAGCAGGGCCGCGATCGTTTCCCTGGCCTGCACGCTGTTCCTCGTCTGCCTCATGGGCGCCGCGTCGCAGGTCCGCAGGTTTGCCATCAGCCTGCTCCTGTGCCTCCCGTTCGTGCTCACGGCAGGCCCCGTCCTGATCCCGGAAGCGCGCCGTGACCTGAGCTTCGAGGGACTCACAAAACTGGTCAGCAGCATCGTCACGACAGGGGACGACAGCGCGACGGGCAAGGGGGAAGCCACGAAACAGTGGCGCCTGAACTGGTGGGGGCTGATCGCCGAGGAGACGTTCCTGGGAGATTACTTCTGGAACGGGCGCGGGTTCGGGGCGAACCTCGCCGACGCGCACGGGTTCCAGGTCTTCGCGTCGACCAGTGAAAAATCCCTTCGAAGTCCGCACAACTCCCACATGACGGTTCTGTCGCGGATGGGGGTTCCCGGATTTCTTCTCTGGATCCTGGCGCACGGGCTGCTGGTGCTCCGTTTTCTCCGCGTCCGCAGGCTGGCTGCCGACACGGGCGACACGTTTCTGGCGGGCCTCATGGCGTGGTGCGTCTGCGCCTGGACGTCGTACGTGGTGAATTCCAGCTTCGATGTCTACTTTGAAGGCCCCCAGGGGGGCATCTGGTTCTGGTCCATCATGGGCTTCGGACTGGCCGCGTCATTCCTCGACCCGGTCACGGACCCGTCGGTCGGCGAACGTCCGTGAAGATCCTCCTGGCCCACTGTCACTACCAGATCCGGGGTGGAGAGGACGCAACCTTCGAGCAGGAGAGGGATCTCCTCTCGTCGGCGGGAATGGAGGTGCAATCCTACGTCCGTGCCAACGACGAGATCCGCGATTGGGGATGGCTCCGCAGGGCCGCCCTTCCGCTGACGGCAATCCGATCAGGCCGTGCCCTGCGCGAGATCTCCGATCTGGTGCGGGGATTCCGGCCGGATGTCGTCCACTTCCATAACGTCCACCCTCTCATTTCTCCGGCCGCATTCCGGACGGCACGGCAGTCCGGAGCGGCCGTCGTTCATACCGTCTACAACTTCCGGATGTCTTGCCCGAACGGGCTGTTTCTCCGGGACGGTCGGCCCTGCGAAGATTGCGCGGGACGGAGCTTCGCCTGGCCGGGCGTCGTCCACGCCTGCTACCGGTCGTCGCGGCTCCAGTCGGCGGCGGTCGCCGCTGTCACTGCGTACCATCACAGATCCGGAACGTGGTCACGCCAGGTCGATCTCTATGCCGCGCTCTCCCCCTTCGGCGCCCGCAAGCTGATCGATGCCGGAATCCGTGCCGACCGCGTCGTCGTCAAGGCGCCCGGGATCCGCGACCCCGGCCCGCCGCTCCCGGCCCCTCCGGAGGGAACGGTTCTGTACGTCGGCAGACTCTCCGCGGAGAAAGGGGTCTCGGATCTGCTCGATGCCGCCGCGGCAATAGGGCTGGGCCCGAGGTTGCGGATCGTCGGGGACGGCCCCGAGATGCCCCGACTGCGAAGGCAGGCGGCCGACCTCGGACTGCCGGCGGAGGCATTCGCGGGAGCGCGCGACGCTGCGGAGGTCGCGCGGGAAATGGCCCGGGCGTCGCTCGTGGTGGTCCCGTCCAGGTTCTATGAGACCTTCGGGCGCGTCGTCGTCGAAGCGTGGGCTTCGGGGCGTCCCGTTCTCGTCGCCGATCATGGCGCCCTGGCCGGACTCGTCACTCCGGGCCAGACCGGAGGGACGTTCAAACCCGGTTCCGTCGCTTCGCTCGAGGACGCCCTTCGCCGGATGCTGGCGTCCCGGGAGTTGCTGTCGGAAATGGGGCGCAATGCCCGGGCAATCTACGAACGGTGTTATGGCCCGTCCGCCGCCCTCGCCGCAATGGTCAGCCTGTACGGGCAGGCGATCGGTATCCGCGCCGCTTCCACGGGTGATTCCTGTTGAGCCACTGCGCTCTGCCGGAATCCGATTCCTGAAGCTCAGGACGCTCCGGCAGGCACCGTCGGCGGCGAGGGCCCCCTGCGGATGCGCGGCGGGTTCCCGCTAGAAATCGCACCGCAGCCCCGATAGCCGTGGCGTCACCGCGGGCGCGATCCTAGAATCGCAGCCAGAGGCCCGGGGGAAGTCGGCCTCGCACCATGAGCAACACCGTGACCACTCCTGGGTCAACCAGGGATCTCGGTGGGCATCTTCTTGAGCTTGATGGCCTGCGGGGATTCGCCATCGTGCTCGTCCTCCTCGGCCACTCGTTCAGTCACATGCCCGCCGAGGCTCTCTCTGGCGCCGACCATCTCCTTCTCGAGCCACTGCATCTCTGCTGGCTCGGCGTGGAGATCTTCTTTGTCCTCTCGGGATTTCTGATCACGGGCATCCTGCTCGACTCCCGCGATTCCCCGCAGTTCTTCCGCGGATTCTTTGCGCGGCGCGCCCTCCGCATTTTTCCGCTCTACTACGGCGTCCTGATCCTGTTCTTTTTCGTGCGCCCGCTCCTGCGGCCCAATGACGCGCAGGAGGCGTGGCTGACCACTCAGCAGGGCTGGTACTGGCTGTGCGTGCAGAACTGGCTCAGCGTGCGGATCGGCGGAACGATCCCTGGCAGCAACCTCATCTCGCACTTCTGGTCCCTCGGCGTCGAGGAGCAGTTCTACTTCCTGTGGCCGTGCCTCGTGTACATCACGTCGAGGCGCGGCATGCTGGCTGCCTGCGTCTGTGTGATCGCCGGCGCGCTGGGACTCCGCATTCTGCTCCACGCGTGCGGGACACCGGCCGAGTCGATCTACGTGATGACCCCCGCAAGAATCGACTCCCTGGCGTGGGGAGGATTCGCCGCGGTGCTGGCCCGCGGTCCGGCCGGACTCGCAGGAATGCGCCGCTGCGGACAGTGGCTTCTGATCCTCGGCTCGGGGGCGTTTCTCGCCCTCGGGCTCGCGGGAATGACGTTCCGGTTCAAGACGCCGTGGATGGTCACCGGCGGCCATTCGGCGGTCGCCATGGCGGCAGCAGGATTCATCCTGGTCGTGCTCCTGATGGCGCCGTCGTCCCGCCTTCCCTCCACCCTTCGTACGGGCTCCCTGCTCTTCCTGGGGAAACACAGCTACGCCATGTACGTCCTGCACAACGGGGCGCTCAGCATCCTCGCCCATCACCTGCACTTCACCGAGCGTGTCTTCCGCCATGTTCCATCGACCGGAATCGCCTATGCGTCCACATTTCTGGGCGTCCTGCTGGTCACGACCCTGGTCTCTTACCTCTCCTGGAAGTGCCTGGAAGAGCCGTTCATGAACCTGAAGCGGTACTTCCCGCGGTGAAGGCGCTCCTGCGGGAACTGGCGCTTCAGAGTCTCTCGCTCGCCTGCGGCGGGGTGTGGAACACCTTGAGCCTCCTGCGGCGCCCTCTCCGAGGCAACCGCCGACGGGTTCTGCTTGCCGGAACGAATCTGATGATGGCCCGGGAGCTGTCCGAAGTGAGAAGCCTGCTGGAGACCGACGCACGAATCGAGATGTTCGCCGCGGTCCGGCCCTTTGCCGGAGTCGCGGGCGGAGTCGATCCCGCCAGATTTGCGGCGGCGGTCGGCGTGAACGCGGTTTCTTCGGCGGGCATCTTCCTCCAGCCGTGGGACCTGATCATCCTCTCTGCCCATGCGAGGGCCTTTAACGCCGGGCGTCTGGTTCCTCGGGTGTTCACGGGTCACGGGATTTCCAGCTGGAAGGTCGTGGACGGCGAGATCGACGAATTCCGCGGCTACTACACCCGGTGTCGGGGCAGGTGGGTCTACTCCCGGATGTTCATGCGCGGAGAAGACGCAGTCCGAGTGGCCCGCGGTCTCCATCCCGAACTCGGCCGGAGGACGGTTGCATGCGGGGACATCGTCGTGGACGACCTTCTCGCAGCGGCGGAGCATCGGGCTCAACTCCGTGAGCGGCTCGGCTATCGACCCGAAGATCGGGTCGTGGCCGTACTCTCCACGCACGGGCCGCAGGGATTGCTGGGCAGCTGGGGGCGCAGGACACCGCAGGCGCTGCGCTCACTTGCCGAACGGTTCCGGGTGATCCTCGTGAACCACCCGCTCAATATCTACCACGAAGCCTATGGGGATCTGCGACGGCTGTCCGTGGAGCTCCGGGATTCTCCCCCGGCCGGAGTCCACGTGAATCAGCCGGAGGATCCGATTCAGCCGGCGCTCATCGCGGCGGACCTGGCGGTCACGGACCACACGTCCACAGCCCTGTATTTTGCCCAGCTGGGCAAGCCCATCGTGGCCGTGAAAACACCCGGCTACGAGGCGCCGGAAGGCAGCCCCTGGTCGCGGATCCTGAAATTCGTTCCCTCGGTCCGGCGTCCGGAGGATGTCGCGGCGGCGGCCGAGGCCGCGTTCACGGAGTTTCCCCTCGAGCGGCTCTCCGGCATCGCACGCGACGTGGTTTCCTTTCCAGGCGCCGCGAGAACTCACTGGCGTGATGAACTGTACGCGCTGTTGAACCTGACACCTCCCCCGATGCCCGCGATGTGGGATCAGGAACTGTCCGCCCGCGCCGCCCGCAGACTGGTGGGAAAATCCCCTGCCGCCGGTCGTCCCCTGCCGGCAAGCCGAACGGATCGCGGAGACTTCTGATCTCCCCGCAATTCGAGGCTCAGAGTCCGCTCCTGATCTGGAGCGCCTCCGCATCCAGCGGATGCTCCCCCAGCCAGCCCTGGATCACCCCCCTCGCCGACTCCTTCCGCCCCGCCCCGAGCAGGCTCCGCGCCAGCCCGAGCACCCCGTCGCGGTTCGCCGGCTCGGCTTTCACGACCTCCTCGTAGTCCTCGATCGCGGGGATGTACATCTTCTGCCGCTCGAACAGCGCAGCGCGCCGGAGTTTCAGGACGGCGTCATCGGGTTTCGAACGGAGGGCCGCGGTGAGCGCCTCGACGGCGTCGAGCGCGTCGCCGCGCCCCTCGAGCGCGTCCGCCAGGATCAGGTGGGCGTCGAGCAGTCCGGGGTCGATGCGGGAGGCGATCCGCGCGTTCCGGTGCGCGTCGTCCCACGCCTCGAGCCGGATCCAGGCGCGCGCCGCGAGGAGGTGCGCCTGCGCGTCGGATTTCACGGCGAGGCGTCGTTCCCGCACCTGCGCTTCAAGCCCCCACTGCCCGGCATCCTTCAGCCCCTGCGCGAACTGGTCCCAAGCGGCGGCATGCCGGGGGTCCGCGGGGACGGTCCGTTCGAACGCGTCCGTGGCCTCGCGCCATCGGCCGGTGCGCGAGAGGAACGCCGCGAACCGCGCGGCGGCGGGCGGAGAGGTCAGCGCCGGGATCCAGGGCTCGACCGGATCGTCGGGGGTCCAGTAGAGGTCCAGCGCCTCGTCCAGAAACTCCGGCGACTGCTCCAGCGCCCTCCGGAGGCAGACGATCCCCGTCGCCCGGTACCGCGGGTCCGGCGCTTCCCAGAACCACAGCGCCGCTTCGAGCTGCAGCGGCGCGTGGGAGGGGCGGAGGAGGGCGGCGGTTTCGAAGCGCTGGTCGGCGGTTTCGAGGTCGCCGCGGCGCTGGGCGGCGCGGCCCTGGAGCC
>JABWAY010000474.1 GCA_013360825.1 Candidatus Brocadiia bacterium
CCACCGCGACGCCGAGCGGGGCGAGGGCGGCCTTTCCCGCCGCGGCGGCTTCGGCAAACGTCCCCCCCGCCGGCCCCGCGGCCCGGAGAAGCTGTTCCGCGTAGAAATTCTGCGACCGGCGGAGCATCACCCGGAGAGCCTCCTTCATCCCGGTGGCGGTGATCAGCGGTTCCCCCGCCTCGAACGGCGGGGGATACGGGGACGCGAGCCGGTGGAATCCCGCCCCGGCGGTCTCCAGCCCCTTCCGCGCCAGCGTCTCCCGGAACACGGTGGCGCAGTAGAGCGCGGGGTCGTCGATCGTGACCGACTCGACCAGCCGCGCCCCGCCGGTCCAGAATTTCCCGTCGATCACGATCGTGTTCTTCCCCGGCTGGCGCCAGATCGAGATCATGTGCGCCTTCCGGTCCGTCGTCGTGACGCACTTGTTGATGATCGTCACGAACTCCGTGGCGGGCGAGAGCGAAACCCCCGCAGGCTCCCCCGCCTTTCCGGCGGATACCGTGATGTCCACGCAGCCGTCGTTGAGCGAGAGCGCGCCGCACGGCGCCGCGTACCATTTGTGCAGCTGGTCCTTCGGCCACTGGTCGGAGACGTGGTCGGCGCCGAAGCGCGTCTCATCGAGCGCGATGCCCGTGATCTTCCGGATCCCCGCGGCCTTGAGGTCCGCCGCCCACCGCTCGAAGACCGCGGTCGGATTCCCGTCGTGGTCGCGGCCGCTCAGCCCGGGGTCGCCCCCGCCGACCATCACGAGCGCGGCCTCCCCGGGGGCCCCGCGCTCGATCCAGACGCGGGTCGGGAACTCGTGCCCCTCCCCCAGGACCTCCAGCGCCGCCGCCGCGGTGAACACCTTGGTCACGGACGCCAGCGGGAACGTCTCCGCCTCCCGCTGCGCGAACAGGATCTCGCCGGTCTTCACCCGGATCGCACAGACGCCCACCGCCGCCGCGCCCAGCCGGTGCTTCGCCAGCAGCCGCTCGACATCCGCCGCGAGATCCTGCCCGGCCGCCGTCCCCGCCGCGGCCAGAGCCCAGACCGCCGCCACGACGGCCCGACGGTTCATTTCAGCGCCTTCTCGATCTCCGCCGCCGACGGCACCTTCCGCCCGCTCGCCACGACCCGCCCGTCCTTCCCGATCAGCACGTGCATCGGCATGTCCGGCACCTCGTACCGGTACTTGCTCCGCGACAGCTGCCGCAGGTCCGGCAGCAGCAGGTACCCCAGCCCCTGCTCCTTCGCATACGCCTTCACCGCCTCGGGCTTCTGGTCCTCCCCCAGGAACACCTCCGCCACCACCAGCCCCTTCCCGCCGAAATTCTCGTGGGCGGCCCTGGCCTCAGGGAGCGCCGCCTTGCAGTTCGGGCACCACGTGGCGCCGAACACCAGCAGCACCGCCTTCTCCCCCCGGTACTGCGTGAGCGTGAACGGCTTCCCGTCCGCGTCCTGAAGCGCCAGCTCGCGCGCCCGGTCTCCGGGGTTCTGCCCCATCACGCTGTCCGGCGGCGGCGGAATCGGCTTCACGGGCTCGGGTTTCGGGTCCGGCGGCTTCACCGGATCCTTCGGCACCTCCCGCACCTCCACCTTCGTCCCCTTGTCCGGCGGTCCCCCCCCGGGAACGGTCTTCTCCGCCACCGGATGCGGACCTTTCTGCCCCGCCTTCTTTCCGCCGTCCTTCGAGCCGCCGCACCCCGATGCCAGAAGTGCCGCGACCAGCGCCAGCGCCGTCAGTCTCATGATGTGCTCCTCAGTTCTCCGCGCGCGCGGCCTCGATCAGCCGCGCGTCGCCGGGAAGTTCCGGTCCTGTGTAACGGATCACGCCCTGTTTGTCGATGAGCACGAAGTGCGGATACGCCCCGGGCTTGTACAGCACGATCCCCGTGTTCTGCGGGTCGAGAACCATCCGGAACCCCGCCTTGTGGCGCGCCGCGAACGCCTCCGCCCGGTCGCCCGTCTCCGAGAACAGGATCGCCGCGATCTCCAGCGACTCCCCGAACCGCGCGCGGACCTGCTCGATCTCCGCCATCCGCCCCTCGCACCGCGGACACTGCGTCGTCCCCATCACCAGCAGCTGCGCACGCCGCCCGATCCAGGAGGAGGTGCGGAAGCGCGCCCCGCGCGAATCCAGCAGGTCCAGGACCGGCGCGCTCTCCCCTTCCCGCGCGCCGACCGGCGGGGGCGCCTTCCGCGCGGCCT
>JABWAY010000111.1 GCA_013360825.1 Candidatus Brocadiia bacterium
CGCGCGGCGCGCGTCGTCCTCGACCCCCGCCAGCGCCGCCTCCACCGCCGCCCTCCGCCCCTCCGCCCCCGCCAGTCTCTCCGCGGCTTCCTTCGCCTGCGCGCGCAGCGAGTCGAACGTCACCAGCGCCAGGCGCGTCTTTTTCTCGCGCAGCTCGTCGCGGAGCACGACATAGCGCTGCGCCTTGCCTGCCTGGATCCGAAGAGACCGGACCTGCGACTCGAGTTCCTTGAGCGTGTCGCCCAGGCGGAGCAGGTCGCTGTCCACCCGTTCCAGGCGCGCGAGCGACTCCTTCTTCCGCGCGCGGTACCGGGAGATCCCTGCGGCCTCGTCGACCAGGGCGCGCCGGTCCTTGGGCGACGCCTCGAGCACGACGGCGATCCGGCCCTGCTCGATGATCGAGTAGGCGTCCGTTCCGATTCCGGTGTCCATGAACAGGTCGAGGATGTCTTTCCGGCGCGCGACCTGGCGGTTGATGAGGTACTCCGACTCTCCGCTCCGGTAGAGGCGCCGCGAGATCGTGACTTCGCTGAATTCGGTCGCGAGTTTCCCGTCGGCGTTGTCGAAGGTCAGGGAGACTTCGGCGAACCCGGAAGGCTGCCGGTTGCCGGAGCCGTTGAAGATGCAGTCGAGCATGTCGTCGCCGCGGATGGACTTCGCGGACAGGTCGCCGAGGACCCATTTCATGGCGTCGACGACGTTCGACTTGCCGCAGCCGTTCGGTCCCACGATGCCGGTCACGCCCGGGTCGAACCTGAATTCGGTGCGGTCGGCGAAGGACTTGAAGCCCTGCATTTCGAGCGACTTGAGCTGCATGGAGCGGGTCCTCTGGATGAGGTGCGTTGGGTGTGCTTTACAAAGTATAAATTATAAAGTATGGGGTGCGCCCGTCAAGCGGATTCGAAGGAATTTCAGCGCCCCGGCAGACGGGCGCCGGACCCGGTTGACCGCCCCGGCGCCGATCGCGCCGCGCCCCCACGCCCGCCCGGCTCCGCGACTTCACGATGCAACAGCGCCCTTCAGACGCCGCGGTTCTCGGCTGCCGGCCGGGAAAGGCCTGGAATCGATGTCGGTGAACTTCGAAGAGGATCGACGCCGCCGCAGGACGCTGAACGTCGCGAGGCCGGCCGGCACGAGAGCGGCGTGGACTGACCTAGTCCCCGGGAGAGGTCAGGCCTTCGGGAAGCGGCGTCCCCCCGATTGCGGTCCCGCGCAGGAGAAAGTTGATCTTCACAAACTCTTCAAACAACTGGACTTCCGACGTTTGCCCGGTCTCCATGTCCTCGAAATCACATTCGGCGTTCGGTATCCCCATCAGCTTCGCAAAAATCGGCTGCGCCGCCCGCGGCGCACCTTTCCCCTCCTCCAGCAGCCGCCGGAACTGCTCGACCGTCCCGGTGCCGTACTCGCACAGCACGTCCGGCCGCCCCCCGCACGCCCCCTCCAGGTAGTTCGGATCGGTCGCGAACTCGTCGAGCAGCCTGCCGGCATCGCGCAGCGAGTACCCCCAGGACTTCCGGCCCTGCCGCCAGAGCAGGATCGTGGGGACATCCGTGGCCGTGCAGAGTCGCCCGGGGAGGCCGAAGACCTCCACGAAGTTCTCGTCGAACACGGAAACCCAGCCGCCGATCTCCGGGCTGACGAAGAACCTCCGGAGGCGGGACCGGGTGGGATCCTCGACGACGTCCTCCCCCGGCAGGACCAGGGGGACCATCTCGTACCCGTCCCCGCGGAGCGTCTGGACCAGGGCATCGATGACTGCGCCCTGATCTTCGGTCTTGAAGTGGATGGCGGTGACGAAGTCGCTCACGGGCCCATTTTAGGAGGCTCGACGGCGGGGGGCCCGGATTTCCGGGATTTTGTGGATCCGTCTGGGGGGAAACTGCGTCAAGATGCGTATACCCTTGCGGGGAATTCTGGAGACACGGATGCGCCTGAGAATCGTCCTGCTGCTTCTGGGTGCGATGGCGGTGCCGGCGGTCGCCCAGGGCAAGGGACAGCCCTATGTCGATGCGGAGCTCGGGATTGCGTTTGTTCCGCCGGACGGGTGGGACTACGTGCCGCCGCCGAAGGACATGAAGTACGGCGACTGGATGCCCGACACGAAGGTCAAGATCGTCGGGCAGTGGGCCACCGACAAGACCGACGCGGACGGCCGGCGGCAGGGCCTCGATCTCCTCGAAATCACCGACGCGGCCGACCTCGACGGCATGATCACCCGCTACACGGACGACCGGAACGCGCGCCAGGGAACGAAATGGACGGAGAAGAGCCGGCAGGACTTCGTCCTCCCGGCGGGCAGGCAGCGCGGACGGCTGATCGTCGCCGAGATCCACCAGGGATACGCGTACATCGTCGGCTTCATCACGAACGGCAAACGTCACTTTGCGCTCCAGTTCCTGACCGGGGCTGCGCGGACCGACAAGAAGCGCGTGGACGAGTGGCTGAAGACGGTCCTGACGGCGAAGTTCCTCTCCGACAAGGAGATCGCCGACCTGCGGAAACGCGGCCCGGCGCTCCCGCCCGGATGGCAGCTCCACAAGACCGAGAACTACGACATCCAGTACAACTGCGACAAGCCGTTCGCGATCACCATCGGGAGGCACCTGGAGGCGATCCTGCTCGAGTACCGGAAGTTCTTCCCGCTGGAGTCGTTCGGGGGAGAACCGGTGACGGTCGAGGGACAGGAGGACAGGCCGCCGGCGCAGAAGACCACGCTCGACCGGATGACGGTCAAGCTGTTCGGCGATCACGATACGTTCCAGAAGTACGCCGGCTCCAACGGCGTCGGCGGGGCGGCGGCCTACTTCTCCCCGGGCCAGAACGAGCTCGTCGGGTACAAGACGGTGAGCCAGGGGAAGAAGCTGTCGATCCACATCTTCTACCACGAGGCGATGCACCAGTACCTGCACGCGCTCTTCGGCGAGCGGGTGCGGATTCCGATCTGGCTGAACGAGGGAATGGCGGAGTACTTCTTCGGAGGCGAGTTCAGCGACGCCACGGGGCGGTTTTCCATCGGGCTCAACAAGGAGCGGATCGACACGATCCGCCAGGCGTGCCGTGACGGCTCGTACGTCCCGCTGGACAAGCTCTTCAAGTTCACGCAGGCCCAGTACTACGCGAATGCGGGGCTCTGCTACGCGCAGGGGTGGTCGGTCGCCTACTTCCTCTGGACGACGAAGGACGCGAAGTACCAGGGGGTGATCGAGAATTTCATGAAGACGCTGCGCTCGACGCAGGACCCGGACAAGGCGTTCAACGAGACGTTCGGAAAGCTCGACCTGCAGCAGCTCGAGGCGGACTGGAAGGACGCTGTGGTGAACAAGTTCTGATCCGCGCCGGACCGGGGATTACTTCCGCTGCAGGTCGTCCCCCAGCCGGGATTTCTCCTTTTTCCACCAGTCCTCCCACTCGTCCAGCGAGTCCAGCTTCTCGCCGGTGAGGCGCCTCAGCGCTTTCCGGCAGGCCTCGCGCGCCCGTCCGCGCAGTCCCTCGCGCTTGCCGTCGCCCAGCGTCCGGTTCTTGCGCCAGATGTCGAGCACGGCCTCCAGGCTCTTCCGCGACGCCATCGCGCCCAGAGCGCCGATCGCGCCGTCCACGACCCCCGCCATCTCGCCGTCCCGATCGTCGACAGCGTCCCGGGCCCAGCGCTCGCAGGTCTCGACGGACGAGGAGTGACCGACCTCCCCGATGGCGTCGAACACGGCGGCGAGGGCCTTCCGGTTCGGGATGTTCGGCTTGATGGCGCCATGAAGCGCCTTCGCGGCCTCCGCGTAGCCGGTCATGCCGCCCAGCGCCTTTGCGGCCTCGGCCCGGATGGATTCATCCCTGAGGGAGCCGGCCAGGAAGCCGAGTTTCCCCGCGGTCATCGGGTGGCGGACCGCCGCGAGCTTCGCGAGCCCGGCCCGGAGCGCCGCCTCCCCGCCCTCCTCCTCGGCGATCTTCCAGTGGTCGAGCGCGGCCGCGGCCTCGGTGTCGGTCCCCTCCGGCACGGGGTCGCCGGCCCGGGCGGCGCCCGCGAGCAGCAGGAGGCAGGCGAACGACATCGATGCTCGGCTCATGACCGCTCCCGAAAACGGTCCGGGCCCCGTCGCGGGGCCCGGCAGGACAGGACGTTCCGGCCCTATCTCGTCGTCATGTCGGCATTGAAGGTCTTCGAGTTCTTCTTCCACCAGTCGTCCGCTTCCTCGTAGTTCCCCAGCCGCTCGCCGACCTGCCGCTGCAGCGCCTGGACGCAGTACTTGCGGACTTTCTCGCGGAAGTTGCTCGCCGGGTCGCGCCCGACCACCCGGTTCTTGCGCCAGACATCGAGGATCGCCTCCACCGCCGACTTCCATTTCAGCGCCCCCAGGCACTCGACCCCCGCGCGGATCGTCGGGATGTCCTGCGAATCGCGCCCGCCCAGGTCGTCTTCCGCCCAGTCCTTCGCCACGCCGACGGAACTGGGATGGTTGATCTCCCCCATCGCCTCGAAGATCGCCGTCACCACCTTGTCGGAGGCCGCATTCGCCTTGATCGCCCCGTGACAGGCCTTCGCGGCATCCGCGCTGTTCGTCATCCGCCCGAGCGACTTCGCCGCCTGGATCCGGATGTCCTCCTTCTCGCTCACCAGGACCTTCGCGAGCGTCCCCGCCACGGTCGGATGCGCGCAGTCCCCCATCGCCGTCAGTGCCGCGATCTTCTCGTCGTCGTTCTTGTTCTTCACCGCGAGATTCCACGCGTCCACCCTCGCCCTGGCATCCGCATCGCTCGGCTTCGCCGGCGCATCCTGGGCACCGGACGCGATCGCCATCCCCAGCACCGCGCACAGAACCCCGATCTTCACGCTCATCCCCGCCTCCCGTTTTCGTTTCGTCCCGGCCCCGCGCGTCTCATGCAGGACCGCAGGGCCCGGGGACCGCCGCACGCCAGGAACCGCATCGACTCTACTTCGCACTCAGGTCCTCGTTGAACTTCGCCTGGTTCTTCTTCCACCAGTCGCTCCACTCGTCCGACATCTCCCAGGACTCCCCCGTCAGGCGCTGAAGCGCCGCCCGCGCGCGGATCTCCGAACGGCCGCGCATCCCCTTCCCTCCACGCCAGCCGTTCGCGACCTCGTTTTTCTTCATCAGGTCGATGATCGTCGTCACCGTCGACTTGAACTTCAGCCCGCCCATCGCGTCGAACGCGGCGTTGATCCCCGACTGGTCGAGCGCATCGCGCTTCGACAGCCGGTCGTTGATCCAGGCCGAGCAGACGGCGATCGAGGAATAGTGACCGACGGTCCCGATCCCGTCGAAGACCGCTCCCAGGACCTTCGAACGTTCCTCGTTCGGCTTGAGGCCGGAGTGGAGGGCCTTGGCGGCGTCGGCCGAGCCCGTCATGCGGGCGAGCGCGGAGGCGGCGGCGAGCGCCAGCTCATCCGACGGGTTGGCCAGGATCGGGGCCAGGGCCGCGGCGGTGAGGACATGGGGGGTAGAGCCGCAGTCCGCGATGGCGGACAGGGTGGCGTCGTTGTCCTTCCCCTTCGCCGAGGCCTTGAGCGCGTCGACCTTGGCGCGGGCTTCAGCCTCGAGGGCTTTGGCGTCGGGATCCTGGGCCGGGGCGGAACCGAGGAGGGCGAGGGCCAGAAGGGCGGTGAGGGCGGGTTTCATGGGGGAGATCCTCATGGGTTGGAATTGAAACCCGCCGGGTGCTGAGAAGTTGCGCGCGGACCGCCGTCGCACGGAATGCGCAAAGCCTTCAGCTGACAGATCTTACGACGTCGTCGCGAAGATTCTCTCGCCTCACCCCTTCCCCCCGCGCGCCGTCAGCCAGTAAATCGTGTCCAGCTTCAGCCGCCGCGCCGCCTCCACCACATCCTCTTTCCTCACCCTCCGGATCTCCTCCAGCGACTCCTCCACCGTCCGCACCTGCCCCGCAAGCCGCCGCTCGTACAGCGACGCAATCGCCCGCGACGGCGAATCGAGGATCGACCGCGTGCGCTCCGACAGCATCCGCCGCGTCGCCTCCATCTCCTCCTCCGTGATCGCCCCCTGACGGATCGACTCCAGCTCCGCCTCGATCACCGACAGACACTTCTCGTACTTCGCCGGATCGATCCCCGCATGCACCATCAGCAGCCCCTTCAGCCGGTCCACCGATGACCCCGCCGAATACGCCAGCCCGTCCCGCTCCCGCACGTTCACAAACAGCCGCGAATGCGCCGTTCCCCCCAGAATCCCGTTCATGAACCCCATCGCGACCGACCCCGGATGCGCGAACGTCGTGTAGGTCCGGTACCCCATCACCAGCTTCCCCTGCTCGACGTCCATCTCCTCCGTCACCCGCCTCACATCCTTCACCGGCACGTCCACCACCGTCGGCGCGACCTCCGCCGTCGAGCGCGCCTTCCCGTCGAACAGCGCCGCGCAGGCGTCCGCCACGGCCCCGGGGTCCACCCGCCCCGACACGTACAGCTCCATCGGCGATCGCTTCAGGATCTCCCGCCACCGCCGCGTCAGCCCCTCCGCGGTCACCCCGTCCAGCCCCTCCAGCGTCCCCAGCTCGTGGACCGCGTACGCCTCCCCGCGGCACATCGTCTCCAGACAGCGCTGCCCCGCGAATTCCGCGCGGTCGCTCATCAGATCCTCCAGCGCCCTCTTCTGATTGTGCCTCTCCTGCTCGACATAATCCCCGCGCAGCGTCTTCCCCTCCATCGCCGGGTCGAACGCAAGCTCCCGCAGGAATTCGAGCCCGCGCCGGACGTTGCGGGAGCGCGACGGGAGGTGTCGATCCGCGACGCAGTCCACGCGGAACGACAGCAGCTGGCTCTCCCCGATCTTCCCCGAGTCCGCATTCGCGTGCGCCCCGTAGAGCGAGTCCAGGTGGTTCGAGATCTTCGCCATCGTCTCCCGCCGCCGGGTCCCGCGCGTCAGGACATGAGGCAGGACGGCGACGCCCGAGGGGTCCTCGGCGAGGTGGGTGCGGAAGTAGAGGCGCATGGTGACGTTCTTGAAGCGGTCGGTGGGTTGGACGAACAGGGAGACGCCTGAGGAGAGCTGGAAAATGTGGAATCCGGCCCAGTGACCGCTGGGTTTCATCGCCTATTTCCTTCCGAAGTGTTTTTCGAGTTCGGTGAGGCCGATCCGGAGCGTGATCGGCCGCCCGTGCGGGCAGGTCTGGGCGTGCTCGACCTTCGGCCGCTCGGCCAGGAGGGCGGCGATCTCCTCCGGCGCCAGGCGCTCGCCGGCCTTGATCGCCGCCTTGCAGGCGCAGGTGGCGATGAAGAGGTCGAGCGCGTCCTCGCCCGCGCGCCCGGGATTCGGGGCGTCGAAGTCGGCGAGGATGTCGCGGATGAGGCGGGCGGGGTCCTTGCGCCCGATCCACTCGGGGGTGGCGTGGATCGCGACGGCGCCCGGCCCGAACGGTTCGACCTCGAAGCCGAGGCGCTCGAGGAGCGGGCGCGACGCCTCGAGCGCCGCGCCTTTGCCCGCATCCCGGATCACCAGCGGGACGAGCAGGCGCTGGCGCGCGATGTCGTGCGCGAGGACCCGGTCCCGGATCCTGAAGTAGAGAATCCGCTCGTGGAGCGCGTGCTGGTCGATCAGCTGCAGGCCGCCGGGGACCTCTTCGACGATGTACGCATCGTGCATCTGGATGGCGCGCCCGCCCAGCGCGGGCGGGAGGACGGGGGGGGTGGGGTCCGGGATGCCGGGAGGGATGTCCCTGGGTTGCGGAAGCGCGGCGGGTCCCATCGGAGGGGTCGCGAGGACGACGGAGTCGCCGGGGCGCTGGAAGAATTCGGCGAGCTGTTTCTCGCGTTCGGCGCGGCGGTCGTCGGTGGACTGAGTGACGAAGGTTCCCCACGACTCGCGCGGGGAGAAAGCGGGGACGACGCCGCCGGCGAGCAGGCGCCCGCGGATTTCATCGCGGACGAAGTCGTGGACGCGCGAGGCGCGGGCGAAGCGGATCTCGATCTTCGCCGGGTGGACGTTGACGTCGATGTCTTTCGGGTCGATCTCGAGGAACAGGAAGACCGCGGGGGCGCGCCGGGTCATGACGAGGTCCTGGTAGGCCTCGATGATCGAGCGGAACAGCACCTTGTCGCGGACGTAACGGCCGTTGACCCAGGTGAACTGGAGCCGCGTGTTCGACGTCGTGAACGTCGGCCGCCCGGCGTAGCCGCCGAGTTTCAGCCCGCGGGCCTCCCCGGAGAGCGGGATGAGCGCCTGGCGGAGCTCGTTCCCGAAATAGTGCCCGACCCGCTCGGCGAGGTCCGCGACGGGAGGGAGAACGGCCAGGGGGACGCCGTCTCCGCGGATCTCGAAGCGGACATCGGGTCGCGCGAGCGCGAACCGGGTCACGATGTCGGCGATGTGGGAGCCCTCGACCGGCGAGGTCTTGAGGAATTTCCGGCGCGCGGGGATGTTCCCGAACAGGTCCCAGGCCTCGACCATGGTCCCCTCGGGGCCGGCGGCCGGACGCACGTCGCCGATGCGCCCTCCTTCGGCCTCGACCTCATGGGCCGCCGCCGCGCCCCGCGGGCGGGAGACGATCCTGGCCCGGGCGACCTCCGCCAGCGACGCGAGCGCCTCCCCGCGGAAACCGAACGAGCGGATCTCGTGGAGGTCCGCGGCGCTCGCCAGTTTCGAGGTCGCGTGCGGAACGAAGGCGAGAGCGAGATCCCCCGGCTCCATCCCCGCCCCGTCGTCGCTGACGCGGAGGAGCCTCCGCCCGCCGTCCTCGTACTCGACCTCGATGCGCCTCGCGCCCGCGTCCAGCGCGTTCTCGATCAGCTCCTTCACGGCGCTGGCTGGGCGTTCGAGCACCTCCCCCGCCGCGATCAGGTTCACGACCGATGTGTCCAGAACGCGGATGCTCGCCATGCCGGCCCCATCGTACGCGAGACCGCCGGAATCGAGAATGCTCCGGGCCTCGACGCCCGCCCCCGATCGCGTAGAATCCCCCCGTGCGCCTCCTCCTCCTCCCCCTCCTTCTCCTCGTCGGCTGCGCCGCGAGCCCCGAGGAAGAAGCCGAACGCAGCCGCGAGCGGTCGCGGAGCGAGATCCGGCGCGTCGTCGAGGAAGTCATCGCCGCCATGCGGGACGGGAATCCGGAGATCTACCACGCCCGCCTCTGCCGGGCCCAGCGCGAGGGGTACCCGCTGGCCGACATGAAACGGGACTGGGAGGACAGCGCCGCGCTGCTGCGCCAGCGCGCCGCCGGGCTCGCGATCAAGACGGTCGAAGTGGACCGTGCGAATCCGAACGCCGCGACGATCCTCCTGCATGCGCCGAACCACCCGGTCCAGGACCTGATGTTCCTCGGCGTTCGCGAGGACGGGGTCTGGAAGCTGCGCGAGGCGCGCGTCGAGCCTTCGGGGCGCTGACCGTCCGGGATCCCGGAAGCGGCGTGGAGTTGCTTAGACGAACTTCTCCAGTTCGGAGACCAGCGCGGCCGCGCTCGTGTACCGGCGGTTGAACGGCAGCTCCAGCGACTTCCGGATGATCATCTTGATCGCGTCGCTGTACACCACGCGCGCCATGTCCGCCGGCGTGGACAGCCGCTTCTTCACCATGTCCTGGTCGTAGGTCCGCTTGATCCCCGGATCCTGCCTCTCATATTCGCCCCAGATCGCCTGCCAGTGCTCCTTCCGGTTGTCGAACCACTGCGGAAGGTAGGGCGGCCGCCCGCTCGCAAGCTCGTACATCGTCGCCCCGAGCGACCAGATGTCCGCCGCGGGCCCGACCTGCGACTGGGTCTGGGCCCCCCCGACCACCTCCGGGGACACGTACAGCGGCGAACCTCCCAGGCCCACCTTAGGCTCGTCGATCCGGACCGAGATCCCGAAGTCGATCAGCTTCACCGTGATCCCCCCGGCCTGCTCCAGCACCTCTTTCCGGAAGATCTGCGTGTCCTTCGCACGGTCCGTCTTCGTCTCAGCGACCGGGCGCAGGCCGTTCACGAGGAAATTCTCCGGCTTGACGTCCAGGTGCAGCCAGTTCTTCCCGTGCACGAACTGCAGCGCCCGCGCCGCCTTCAGATACACCGTCATGAAGTCCCGGCCCGTCAGCAGCGGCGCCTTCGCACCCCGCGTCACGAACTGGTCGCGCATGAACATCCGCAGGCTCGACCCCTCGATCCACTCCATCAGCACCCAGGTCTCGCCCTGCATCCGCTGCCAGGCCAGCGTCTTCCCGATGTTCTCGTGCTGCATCAGGAACGACACCTCCAGCTCCCGCTCCAGGCTCTTCCTCTGCGCCTCGTTCTGCGGCTTCACCTTCTTCACACAGAACAGCCGCTTCGACACCCGGTGCCTCACCTGGCTGATCGTGCTCATCGCACCGGGGAGCAGGTCCTTGACGTGCTCGTATTCCTGGATGAACGGGGTTTCCTTGGGAAGCGCGGAGGGCGGCGATTTCTTGAAGCCGTCCGTGATCCGGTCGAAGAACCCCATGATCAGCGCCCGTCTTTCAGGCGGAGGGCGTGATACTCCGGCAACTCCTTGGCCGCGAGGATCTTCTTCATCGTGGACTCGACGTCGTAGGGCACCCGGTGGTACCGGATCACCTCGCCGTCGAAGGTCACGTAGCAGGCGCGGGGATCCCGGTCGCGGGGCTGCCCGACGGACCCGACGTTGATGAGCGCCTTCTGCTCCGTCACCTTCCACGTGTTGGCGAGCTGCTTCGGGAAGAAGAACTTGTGGTCCGGGGTGAACACCCCGGGCTCGTGCGTGTGCCCCACGAAGCAGAGGTGGTCGATCATCGAGAAAATCTCGTCGATCTTCTCATGGTCGTGGCAGTCCGCCGGACGGACGTACTCGCGGGTCGGCACCCTCGGGGAACCGTGGATGTAGAGCACCCGGTCCTCCACGACCCGGTCCCCCAGGTCCCCGAGGAAATTCCAGAGCGAGTGGTTCTCGTCCTTCGGCCGGTCCTTCTGGTTCAGCTGCTTGCGCGTCCACTCGATCGAGCGCGCCGCCTCCATGTTGAAATCCGCCGCGATGAACAGCAGCGCGTCCTCATGGTTCCCGCGGATGCAGTCCGCGAAATGCCGCGCCTGGAGAATGCACTCCCGCGGATTCGGCCCGTACCCGATCACGTCCCCGAGACAGTAGATCTCCGTGATCCCCTTGGACGCAATGTCCTTCAGCACCGCCTCGAGGGCGTCGATGTTCGCGTGAATGTCCGAAATAATGGCTCGCTGGCCCAAAGTCGTCTCCGGGGGTATCCGGAAGATCATACTGCGGCCAGACGGGAATTCAAGGTCGGGCGGACGCGCCCCCCGGGGCCCCGGCATTCGCGGCGTAGATCGCCGCCAGCACTTCCGCCACCGCCTGCCACAACACCGGCGGAACTTCCCTCCCCAGGTCCAGCGCCGACAGCACTTCGGCGAGGTCCGCATCGTGTCGCAGGGGGACGCCATGTTCGCGCGCCAGGGCGACGATGCGGGCCGCGATGTCGCCGTGACCGCGCGCGACCACCCGGGGGGCGTCGTCCCCGGCGAGCAGGGCCGCCTCACGGTGTACTCCTCCACACAGCACACCACGGAAGTGCAGGACGTCGTGGCCGAGACGTTGGGCCTCGGCTTCCATCAGGTCGTCTGCATCTGCCGGCGCATGGGCGGGGCTTTCGGGGGCAAAGAGTCTCAGGCGGGAATCCCGGCCATCATGGCGGCGCTCGCGGCGTCTCGAACCGGTCGCCCGGCGCGCCTCATCTACGACAAAGACAGCGACATGCGTGTCACCGGAAAGCGGCACGCGTACCTCGCGCGGTACCGCGTGGCGCACTCGGAGCAGGGACAGATCCTCGCCGTGAAGTTCGACTTTTTCTCGAACGGTGGCGCCTTTGCCGATCTCTCGACGTCCATCCTCGAACGCACCATGCTCCACGCGGACAATGCGTACTACATTCCGCACATCGACATTCACGCTGCCATCTGCCGCACGAATCTTCCTCCGAACACGGCGTTTCGCGGTTTCGGCGGTCCGCAGGGCGTGGCCGCCATCGAACACATCGTCCAGGAAATCGCGCGGCGCACCGGCCGGGACAGCTACGACGTTCGGCAGCTCAACTGCTACGGCATCGAAGAGCGCAACACCGCTCCGTACGGTCAGATCATCACGAACAAACTGCTGCCCGAGATCATGCATCGTCTGCGCGGCAGCTCCGACTACGATCGCAGACGGGTCGAGGTGGACGACTTCAATCGGACTTCGCGCACGCACCTGCGTGGCCTGGCCATGACACCGGTGAAGTTCGGGATTT
>JABWAY010000475.1 GCA_013360825.1 Candidatus Brocadiia bacterium
GCGGGCGTGTTACCGGATTCCCTTTTCATGCCGGCCGGTGAGGGCAGGCAACCATGAAACGCGGCCGAGGTTAGCCGCGCGCCTCCAGCCTGTCAAACCACTCCCGGGATCCGCCCGCGGATGCCGGCCGCACGCTGGCGAGCCACCCTGGGTCGGACCAGAGCACTCGCCGCCGGGGGACGACCCCTCCGACGTCCTCCTCGAATTCACCCGCATCGAAGGCGACTCCTCCGTCGCCGCCCTCCTCGAACGCGTCGGCCGCCAGGCCTCCCACCTCCTCCGCCGCGATCTCCGCTACACCGACGCCGACGTCGCCCGATTCACCGTCGCCCTCTCCGAGCTCTGCCACAACATCCCCGAACACGCCCAGTCCCAGGGCTGGGCCGGCATCCACCGCTATCGCTTCCGCGGCCGCGCCATCGTCAAGATCGCCGTCGTCGACACCGGGATCGGCGCTCGCGGGTCGCTGGCCGGGAAGCTGGAGCCGGGCTCGGACCTGGAAGCGATCGAAGCGGCGTTTCTGCGCAACGTCTCGCGGCACGACGACCCCGGGCGGGGGCACGGACTGCGCGAGGTGCGCCGCCTGGCGGAGCGGTGGGGCGGAAAGGTGACGCTGCGCTCAGGGACGGCCAAGCTGGCGAGCGTGCCCGAGGGGATGACGGGGTATGCGCGGGCGAGCGGGCTGGCGCCGCTCCCGGGGCTTCAGGTGCTGATGTCCTTCCCCGAACTGGGGTGACTCCGAGGGGCCTTCCGACGGCTTTCCACGGGTTTTCCACAGCCGGAGGCGAAGTTCAGGGAGGGTGTGGAAATTCTCATCAACGATGGAACATGTTGATAGCTCAATACTTAACGCGTGCATGTGATCCAGCGCAGGACCCATCCCCCCGCGCAGAAAAATTCTCTTCACAATCCGCCCCCGCCCCGATTTCCCTCACACAACCGAAACAGATGCGGTCCGCGGGCCTGCGAGTCTCCATACGTCGAGGATCGGGGACTCAACACGTGAGGACCGAGCGATGGTCTGCCCCATGCTTCCCGCTGCGGGTCCTGGTCGAAGCGCCGGGTACTGGAAATCTTGGTGGCTTCACGGATTCGTGTGGGTAGAGGCGTGATGGACCCTCCGGACTTCTGGGCTGCGGTCCTGGCGCGTATCGTGTGGGCCATTTGAGACAACGGTCTGTACGCTGAGATTCTGGGCGTTCGTCTGCCACGGAGTGAGACGGACGTGAAGCTGGACCCGAAGAAGCAGGTCGTGGAGGGGATCGTCGCGGTGTCGACAGGCGGGATGAAGCGTCCGGAGTGCGGAGCGGATGGTACCGGCCACGACTCCCGGAGGAGGACATGGAGGCAACTTGACCCGATCACGGGTGGCCCAGGATGACCTGGCTATCCCTGGCCCAGCATGACCCGGCTACACCTGGCCCAGTGTGCCCGGCTCCGTGTGGACTACTATGGGGCGGCTAATGACACCAGTCCCAGGTGTCCTGCGAACTCGTCCCCCCGCGATAGATTCGGGTGACCCGCTCAGGTTTTCCCCAGGAGCAATGCCCGCACCCCCGCTCCACGCTCGTGGTTTCGCGCATCTGCCAGTGCAGTCAGGCGCGGATTTCCCAGGCGTTGGCCTCAGTCGCTTCAGCCGCCAGCCGGGCCCTCGCCGTACGGGTCCGGTAGGCCGAGAGGACGTTCAGGGCCAGCCATCGGACCTTACCGCCTTCCCCGACGAGCGCCTGCAGGGCGGCTCCGCGGTCGAACCCGCGCTCATCGACGACGGGTTTGAGGGGGACGAGGAAATCGGGTGAGAAGCAGGGGAGTGTGACGAGGAATCCGATGGAGAGGGCCACGGAGAAGAGTGGTGCGATCCTGGCCGGGCCTTCGAGTTGCGCGTGGTGTGGGAGGAGGAGCATGGGGGGATATCCCTCCGGTTTCGGGGCGTGGGAGCAGCGCAGTCAGTCCCTCTCCCCAGCGCAGAAAGGGTGCCGACTCCCCCCACCATTACCCAAGTCAAGCCCGCGCCGCCGATGACGCCCCTCCCCATTCGGGCGCCCTGTCCCCCAGAGTGTCCCCTTTCCGTTTTCCCTTTTCCGTTTTCCCTTTGCCCTTCCATGAGAAGGCCCCCCGGATCAAGGACATTTTGGAGACCTGCACGCCGGAGCCAGCTCCCGCCACGCTTCCATCCG
>JABWAY010000476.1 GCA_013360825.1 Candidatus Brocadiia bacterium
CGGCACGGAGGTGCTGGTGCTCCCCGCCGGGCGTGCGGCCGCGGCGGAGGTCCGGATCGACCGCGTGCTCGCGCCCTCGCGCGTGATGCCCGGGGAGCCGTACGAAGTGACGGCGGTCGTCACGAGCACGCACGACACGGAGGCGGTCTTCCGCCTGGTCCGCAGCCGGGTCCCGCTCGATCCGGTGCGGCGCGTTCTCCGGGCGGGGACCTGGCCGGTGACGTTTGCGATGAAGGCGGGGGAGGAGGACGCCGGGGGCGCGCTCGACTTTGAGATTTTCCTCCAGGCGCCCGACGCGGCGGACACGTGGCGCGAGAACAACACGGGCCGGGCGCATGTCCGGGTGCAGGGCGAGTCCCGGGTGCTTCTGGTGTCGGGGAAGACGGAGGAGGAAGAGGCGCTGGTGGCGTGCCTGAGGGATGCGGGGATCGAGGTGGAACTGAGGACGATCGCCGGCTGTCCCGCGGGACTGGCGGAGATGGACGCATTCGACGCGATCCTGCTGTGCGACGTCCCGTCACGCGCCGTGACGCCGGCGCAGCAGGAGGCGCTGCGGCAGTACGTGCACGACCTGGGCGGAGGGCTGGTGATGATCGGCGCCTCGAGATCGTTCGGAGGAGGAGCCTGGCAGCGGACCCCGGTCGAGGCCGCGCTTCCCGTGGACATGGACATCCGTCAGGCGCGGCATGCGGCGTCGCTCGCGGTCTGCATCGTCATCGACTCCTCCGGGAGCATGGCGGCGAAGACCGCGGACGGGCGCACGAAGCTGGAGCTCGCCGGGGAGGCGGCGGCGGAGGTCGTGCGGGTTCTGGGGGCGAGCGACGAGATCGCGGTCGCCACCGTGGATACGCGGACGACCTGGGTGCAGGGGCTCGACCAGATCGAGTCCCGCGAGGCCGTCGAATCCCGCGTACGTTCGCTGAGGCAGGGAGGCGGCGGGATCTACTGTGCGACGGGGCTGCGCGACGCCCTGGCGGAACTGGCGAAGGCGACGGCCCAGATGCGGCACGTGATCCTGTTCGCGGACGCCGCCGACGCGGAGGAGCACGAGGGCTGTGACAGCCTCATCGAGGGCGCGCTCCGCGAGGGAATCACTCTCTCCGTCGTGGCCATCGGCCGGGAGACCGACAAGGACGCGCGCTGGCTGAAGGACATCGCGGACCTGGGGGGCGGGCGGTTCTACATCACCAACGACGCCCTCGAGCTTCCCCGGATCTTCTCCGAGGAGACGGTCGTGGCCGCCCGGTCCGTGGTCATCGAGGAGGAGTTCCTCGCGGTGTTCGCGAAACCGGGACAGATGATCGAGGGCGTCGACTGGGACGCGTCCCCGTCGCTGTTCGGATACGTCGGATCCATTTCCAAGCCCGCGGCGGAGGTGCTCCTCGAAACCGACCGCGGGGATCCGCTGCTCGCCAAGTGGCACTACGGGCTCGGGCGTTCCGCGGCGTTCACGTCCGACGCGCGCGGGAGATGGGCGAAGGAGTGGATTCCCTGGCCCGGGTACCGCACGCTCTGGCCGCAGGTGGTCCGATGGGTGCTCCGCCGCGCCGATTCTTCGGCCTTCACCATCGGGACCGCCCTGTCCGGCGGGCGCGCGACCCTCACGATCGACGCGGTCTCCGCCGAGGGGCGCTTCCGCGACTTCCTCAAACTCCGGATCTTCGCGGCCGGGCCGGCCGGGTCGGCGGAGGTCCCGGTGCGTCAGACCGGGCCGGGGCGCTACGAGGCCGCCTTCGACTCCGGCGCGACCGGCTCCTGGTTCGTGACGGTGGCCGAGGAGGATGCAGGCGGATGGGCCGCCCGCGCCAGCGTCCCCCTGCTGATTCCCTACCCGGCCGAGTACCGGACCGACGGTCCCAATCTCCCGCTTCTCCGCCGCATCGCGGAACTGGGCGGCGGCCGGGTGATCGCGCCCGAGGACGCCGCCGGTCTGTTCCGGCACACCGCCGCCCCCGTTCGCCGGCTCCACGAAATCTGGCGCATTCTCCTCGGGATCGCCGTCGCCGCGCTCCTGGTCGACGTCCTGGCGCGCAGGTTCGCGATCCCCGCGCGTCGCCGCATCGTCGCTCCTCCGGCCGCCCCCGCCGGGCCCGCGATGCGGCCGGACACCTCGGCTCACCTGTACGCCATGGCCATGGACAAGGCCCGCGATGCGCTGCGGGTGCT
>JABWAY010000112.1 GCA_013360825.1 Candidatus Brocadiia bacterium
TCCGGTGCTGGCGGGGAGCGGGGTGACGGCGAAGACCGCGCGGGCGGTCCTCCGGCTCTGCGACGGGGCGATCGTCGGGACGGCGCTCAAGGCCGGCGGGATTCCGGACGGCGCCGTCGACGCCGCGCGCGTCCTCGAATTCGTCCGGAGGGCGCGCGGATGAGCGCGGAGGTCGTGCTGCGGACGGAGGCGCTGACCAAACGGTTCGGGGCGTTCGCGGCCGTGGAGGACCTCTCGCTGGAGGTCCGCCGCGGCGACGTCTTCGGGCTCCTGGGGCTGAACGGGGCGGGGAAGACCACGACGATCCGCATGGCGACGCGCCTGATCGCCCCGACCTCCGGGCGCGTGCTCCTGTTCGGCGAGGACGTGCGCGACAACCGGCTGGAAATCCTCAACCGCGTCGGCGCCATGGTGGAGATCCCCCAGTTCTACCCCTACCTGACCGGGCGGACCAATCTCGAACTCCTGCTCGGACTCTCCGGGAGCCGCGACCGCGCTCGGGTCGCAGAGTGCCTCGACCGCGTCGGGCTCGCCGGTCGCGGGGACGACCGCGTCCGCACGTACTCGCAGGGAATGCGCCAGCGCCTCGGGCTCGCCCAGGCCCTCCTCACACGCCCCGAACTGATCATCCTCGACGAACCCACCAACGGGCTCGACCCCCAGGGAATCCTCGACATGCGCCGGCTGATCGGCGGGCTGAACCGCGAGGAAGGGGTGACCTTCCTCATCTCCAGCCACCTCCTCCACGAGGTCGAACTCTCCTGCAACCGGGTCGCCATCGTCCATCGGGGACGGCTCAAGGTCCAGGACGAGGTCTCACGGCTGCTCGCGGGCGCCGGCTCGATCGCCCGCGTGCGCGCGGAACCGCTCGACCTCGTGCGGAAGGTCGCCGCCGCCCTCGGCGTCGCGATCGAAAGCGAGGAAGCAGGGACCCTCCGCGTCCGCTGCGAGCCCGAGGCCCTGGCCGCCTGGGCCGCCGAACTCCACCGGGCCGGATGCCGGCTCCACGAACTCACCCCCGGGAAGGCCACCCTGGAGGAATACTTCCTCGCCGCCACCGCGGGAGGACCCCATGCTGCCTAGGGTCGCCCGCCTCGTCCGCTTCGAAATCGCCAAACTCTTCCGCCAGAAACTCCCCTACCTCGTCCTCTTTCCGATCGTGGGCGCCATCCTCCTGGTCATCATGAACGCGATGGACGTCCGCGGCGAGGCGCCCGGGAACCCGATGGTCCGCAACGGGTACGAATACCTGACGACCTCCTGTCTCTGGGCCCTGCGGCTCGTCTCGGTCTTCGCCGTGGTCCTGGCCAGCCTGTCGCTCTCGAGCGAAGCGGCGCAGGGGACCTGGCGGATGGTCCTGGTCCGACCGGTTACGCGCACGGACGTCTTCGTGGCGAAGGCGCTGGTGGTGGCCATTCTCGTCCTGGCCCTGTTCGCGCTGACCATCGTGTTCTCGTGGGCGGCGCTGCACGTGGTCCACGGATTCTGGCGCGACGGCGCCTACATGTCGCCGCTGACGGAGGGGAAGTTCACGCTCATGGGGGAGGAGGTCGTGCCCGACCCGATCCGGCCGCAGGAGGCGCTGGCCTCCGACCTGCGCCTCAGCCTCGCGCTGTCCCTCCTCCCGCTCCTGGCGTCCGGGTTCTTCGGGCTGATGCTCAGCTCCATGTTCGACAACACCGGCTCGGCCGTCGGGATCGCGATGTTTCTCGCGATCTTCCTGTACGGGTTCGCCTCCGTCGACCGCAGCGCCGGAAAGTACGTCTTCAGCCATTCACTCGAGTACGGCCTCGTCGTGGCCAAGCACCGGGCGGAGGGGTTCTCCGACAGGAAATGGGAGGACGACGGCATCCGCCGGGCGTGGCAGGTCCCGCTCCTCTCCGGGTTCCTCTTTCTCGGCGCCGCCTACGTGATCTTTCTCAAGCGTGACATCCTCACCTGAGGGACGTCGATGCGACTCAGTTCGCTGCTGAATCCGAAGCTGATCGTCAGCCCGCTGGCGTCGCAGGATCGCGACCTGGCGCTGAAGGAGATGGTCCGGCGGCTCTGCGACGTGGTCCAGTCCGACATCTCCTCCGATATCCTCGCGGCCGTCAGCGCGCGGGAGAAGTTCGGCGGGTTCACGATGGGGAACGGCGTCGCCTTCCCCCACGCACGGACCGACCGCGTCGGCCGCGTCTGGGTCGTGATGGGAACCCATCCGGCCGGCGTCGCGTTCGGCCCCGGGCCCGGCAGCTCCGCGCGGGTCATCGTCCTCTTCGTCATCCCCAAGACCCATGCCGCGTCGTACCTGCAGACGCTGGCCGCCTTCTCGAACCTGTTCAAGAACCCGAATCACGTCGAGGAAATCGCGACCGCCCAGGGGCCGGAGGAAATCTGGGACTACATCGACGGGACGGCCGTCCGGGTGCGCGAAGCGACGTTCGTGAGGGACCTGATGAGCCCGCACCCGGGACTCGTCAGCGCGCGGGCCCCGCTTCGCGAGGGGCTGGACATCCTCGTGGCCAGCGGGGCGGATGTCGTCCCCGCGGTGGACGATGCCGGCGCCTACGCCGGGGCGCTGACGCCGCGGGCGGTCGTGAAAAAGGGGATCCGGACCTGGCTGACGTATGCGGGATCGCCGGCGGTGCTCTCGACGCAGGCGCCCTTCGAGGACTTCCTCAAGCATCATGGCGACCTCCCCGTGTCGGCGGTGCTCGACCCGGGGATCCCGACGCTGGCGGAGGACACGACGCTTCTCGAGGCCACGATGACGCTGACGCGGCTGGGGCGGAACACGGCCGTGGTGCTCCGGGCGGGGAAGCCGGTGGGGGTCCTTCGCATGGCGGACATCGTGCGGCGGGCGATCTTCACGCGGATGGTCTGACCGGCGCCCGGGACCGGTCCCTGAGAAGCGGGCGGCCGCCGTTCCTCTGGACCCCGGGGGCGCGGGCCGTTAGCGTGGAGGCGGACCAGCGCGGGAGGCTCCGATGGACCTGTCCGACCTGATGGATCTGATTTTCACGGGGGAGGAGGAACTGCGTTCCCTGGGCGCGGCGGGCGGTCCGGAGGCGCGCGCGCTGGTGGACGAGGCGGTCGCCGCGACGCAGAAGGCGCGGTCGGAGGCGGCGGAGGCATTTTCGCGGATGTTTGCGCAGGCCGGGCTTGCGCGGCGCGCGGATGTCGAGGCGCTGGGAGCGAGGATCGACCGCCTGGCGGAGACCGTGGAGCGGCTGGCGGAGGCGGTGGCGTCGCTCCGGCCGGGAGACCGCCCCGTGGCCGGGGGGACGCCGTGACCGGGGCGGCTTTGAAGCGCGGCGGACGCTGATTCATGGACTGGGGCTCCCTGACCCGAATCCCGCAGGCCCTCCGGAACATCGGCCGGGGCCGCCAGATCCTCACGGTGCTGACCCGGCACGGGTTCGCGGACGTTCTCGCGCGCGTCGGGCTGGAGGGCGCCTCCCAGACATTCCTGAAGATTTTCACGCTCAACCGCTACCGACCGGATCCCAGCGGGCATTCCACGGAAGAGCGGATCCGGATGGCGATGGAGGAACTGGGGCCGACGTTCGTGAAGCTCGGGCAGATTCTCGCGACGCGCCCCGACCTCGTTCCGCTTTCCCTGGTTCACGAGCTGAAGAAGCTGGAGGACCGCGTGCTTCCGTTCCCGGGGGCGGAGGCGCGGGCTGAGGTCGAGTCCGAGCTCGGGAAGCCGGTGGGGGAGCTGTTCCAGTCGTTCGAGGAGGCGCCGCTGGCGGCCGGGTCGATCGCGCAGGTGCACCGCGCGGTGCTGAAGGACGGGCAGCGCGTGGTCGTGAAAGTCCGCCGGCCGGGGCTGGAGCGGATCATCAGGACCGACCTGGACATCATGGCGAAGCTGGCGCAGCTGATGGAGGAGAACCTGCCGGAGTCGCGTTCCTACCATCCCCGGGCCATCGTGGCGGAGTTCGCGCGATCGATCGTCCGGGAGATCGATTTCACCCGGGAGGCGTTCAGCATCCGGAAATTCGAGCGGAACTTCCGCGACGACGAGCGGTTCGTCGTCCCGCGCGTCTACCCGGAGATGTGCACGAAAAAGCTGCTGACCGTGGAGTTCATCGACGGCCTGAAGGTCACGAGCCTGGACGAGTTGCGAAGGGGAGGGCACAACCCCGCCGCGATCGCCCGGAACGGCGTGCAGTACGTGCTCCTCCAGATCTTCCGCCACGGGTTCTTCCACGGCGATCCCCACGCCGGGAACATGTTCGTCCTCCCCGGCGACAAGCTGTGCCTGGTGGACTACGGGCTCATGGGGGCGCTGGACGAAGACCGGCTCGACGAACTCCTGTCCTTCATGGCCGGCGTCGTCCAGAAGGACGCCGCGCGCGTGGTCCGGTCGTTCCGCCACATGGGAATCGTCCCGGAGGAGACCGACCTGCGCGCCCTCCGGCTGGACGCCCAGGACCTGGTCGAGCGCTACACCGACGTTCCCCTCGGGCGCGTCGACATCGGGCGCTTCTTCGCGGAACTCTTCGAAGTCCTCACCCGTCACCAGATCCGGGTTCCGGCGGACATTCACCTCCTCGGGAAGGCGCTGGCGACGGCGGAGGGGATCGCGCGCCAGCTCGATCCCGGGCTCGACCTGATTCCCGAAATCCGGCCGTTCATCGTGAAGACCTATCTGGAACGGCTGGCCCGGTTCCGGTCGCTGGGGCGGGATGTCCGCCGCGCCGCCGAGGACTACGCCCGGCTGTTCCAGGCCCTCCCCGGCGAGGTCAACCGGATCCTGACGCAGCTGCGGAAGGGGGAACTCGAGGTTGCGGCGCATTTCCGGGACCAGGACCGGCTGGTGCGGGACGGGAACCGGTCGTCGAACCGTGTGGCGACCGGGCTGGTGATGGCCGGGATCCTGATCGGGTCGGCGATGCTGGTGATCACGCCGGTGGGGCCCGCCCTCCGCGGGATCCAGATTTCGACGATCTTCGGCGCGCTGGGGTTCATCTTCGCCGGGGTCCTCGGGCTCGGGCTGGCCGCGGCCGTCTGGCGCTCGGGAGGGGTCTGAGGATCCACCGGGCGTCGACATCCGCCCCGGTGTGCGATAGAGTGCCAAGCTGCACCCCCCGGGGTGCCGATAGTCTCCCAGAGTCCCTTAACGGAACCCCAACCTGTGAGCCACTACGAAGACGGCGTCGCCGGGTACAAGAAGCACGACGACAGCGCGGCCATTGCGGCCTTCCGGAAGGCGCTGGAAGAAGACCCGGGGCACTACCGGGCTGCGACCTACCTGGCGCTGACGCTGGAGCGGTCCGGCGATCTCGAGGCCGCCGAGGGCGCGGCGCGGCTGGCGTCTTCGATCAACGACCAGTATCCGAAGAGTTTCAATGCGCTGGGGAACATCCAGCGGGCCCTGGGGAAGCTCGACGACGCGATGGCGGCCTACCGGTCCGCGTCGAAGCTCGACCCGGCCAGCGCCCTTTACCGTCACAATCTCGGCATCACCTGCGTGGATGTGGGGATGCTGGAGGAGGCGGTGACGGAGCTGGGGGAGGCGGCGCGGCTGGACGCGCGCAATGCGGACGTCTGGTGGGATCTGTCCCAGGCGAGCGTGAAGCGGAACGACCTGTCGACGGCGAAGGATGCGCTGGAGAAGTACCTGGAGATCCGGCCGCGCGGGGCGCATGCGCAGCAGGCCTGGTGCGATCTTGGGGACTGCCTCGTGGCGCAGGGGGATGCGGTGGGGGCGCGGCTGGCCTACAACACGTATCTGGAGGGGCCGCCGGACGACCGTGAGGGCGAGGTGCGCGCCAAGCTGGAGAGGCTGGAGCGCGAGGATCCGAACGTGGGGCCGACGTTCGGGTAGGGTGCGGTCTGCCGGGGGCTGTGTTGCGACCGTTCCGGCGTCAATCTCGCGGCGGGGCTGCCGCGTCCGGGGCGACGGCGCGCGCTCATCTGGACTTCCAGCCCTGAACAAAGTACAATGCCCTCCTGAAGTTACGTCGAATTCATGCACCCGGAGGTGCTCCTTGACGGACCCGGCTTCACAGCCGTCCGCCGGCGCGATCTGCTACATCGACGACGAGGTGAATCTCCTCAGCGTCGTCCGGCGCGGGCTGGAGCGCCGCGGCTGGACCGTCGTCACCATCGGCGATCCCTTCGACGCGCTCCGACAGGTCCGCAAGGCGGAGCCGCGGATCATCATCCTCGATCTCCTGATGCCGGGAATGGACGGCTTCCAGGTCCTGCGCGCCCTCAAGTCGTCCTCCGATCTGGGCCACATCCCCGTCGTGATCGCCTCGGCCCGCGACGCCCAGAAGGACAAGGAAATGGCGTTCTCCATGGGGGCCGCCGCGTTCCTCGTGAAACCGTTCGGCGTCAAGGAACTGCTCCTCACGATCGAGTCGGTCCTCGGTCCCATCGTGGCGCCCCCCGACCCGCAGCCGTCACCGGACACCTTCCCCAACCAGGGAGGGTAGCCCGTGGGGGCGCTCGCCGCCATCGGCCGCCTGCTCCGCTTTCTCCCCACATGGCAGTCCATTGCGGTCTGCCTCGCCTGGGGCGGTTTCTGGGGGCTTGCCTTTCTGACGGGGTGGGCCGACTTCCTCGAGGAGCCTCTCGGCGACGTTCTCTGGAGGGCGACGAATCCCCGGGAGCAGACCGCCGCGGCGTGGATCGTCTACGCGGACGGTCCGACCGCCGAACGCGGTCACGATCCGCGCTCCGTCGACACCTGGTCGGACCTCCTGCTCCGGGCCCGGGAGGAGAGCGTCGCCGCGGTGGTCGTCCTCGATCCGCGCGGGGCGCGGGAGCTTTCGGAAGCGCTGGCGGCGGGGGACCCGGGCGTGCGGGTGATCGTCCCGACGCGGAGGCGCGAAGATCCCTATCAGGAATTTCCGCCTTCGGTCGTCCGGTTTTTCCCGCCGGAACACGCGCCGCCGGCGGGGAGCTGGCAGGAGGGGCTGCTCGACTTCAGGCCCGACCCTGACGGCACCTGGCGGCGCACGGCGCTGCGCGACGAAGCCGGGCAGTCGACGCTTCCCGGCCTTCTCGCTCCGGGGGCGCTGGCGGGGCGACCGGAGGTGAGGCATCGGTTGAGCGGTCCCGCGGGGGTGGAATCGCGCATCTCGCTCTGGCGGATCCTGGACCGGGACGTGCATCTTCCGGGGTGGCGCGGATCGGTCTGGATCGTGGAGTCGGACAGGGCGGACCGGGAAACCTGGTCGAGTCAGGGGGAGGGGCTGAGCGAGGCCCGGGCGCTGGCGCAGACGGTCGATGCGCTGGCCCGGGGGAACTGGTATCGGGAGACGCCCGCGTGGGGGACGGGCGCCCTCGCGGCGGCCGGGTTCTTCTTTGCCTGGCTGGCGGCGTGCACGCTGTCGCCGCTCCGCGGGCTGGCCGTGCTGGCCGTCTCCACGGCGGCGGTGTTCGGCGCCTTCTGGCTGACGCGGCTGGAACTTCTCTGGTTCGTGCCGGTCGTCCCGGTCCTGCCGACCGCCGTCGTCGGGTACCTGTACGGGCTTTCCGAGCGCCACCGGATGCTCCGCCGCGGCATGGCGGAACTCCTGGTGCGCCTGGGTCGGAGCCGCGTGCTGAACCCGATCCTGTCCCGTCCGGCGTCGGACGAGCACGACGTCTCCGCCTTCCGGTCCCTCCTCGACCTCGATGCCGCCGCGGTCGTCGCCGAAGACTCCGCCCGCCCCCTGGTCGCCCTCTCGACCCGGGAAGACAGGGCCGACCTCTGGGAATGGTTCCCGGGCGGCGTGGTCGGGCTGGTCCAGGCCGCGCGCGCGACGACCGAGCGCCCCCTCATCTACCGCCCACCCGACATCGGCCCCGTCGTCCTCGTCGAACCCCTCTCCGCCCGCCCCGGGCGCCGCACCTGGCTCGCCATGGTCCCCCGCGGCGATGCCCAGATCTGGTGGACGGACCACCGCGCCCTCGTCGGACGCGCCATCATCCCCCTCTCCAGCCTCGGCATCGGCGCCGCCGCCGTACGCGAGGAGCCGATCCGCGTCGAGCAGGTCTCCGTCCCGGAAAACCAGCTCCGCGTCCTCCGCAGCACCGTCGACCAGACGGAACTCGAACGGACCTTCCTCCTCGGCTTCCTCGACCGGCTCAGCGACGGCGTCCTCGTCTGCGACCTCGTCGGGCGCGCCCTCATCTACAACAAGCGCTTCCAGACCATGGCCGAGGAACTCGCGGTCGACTTCGAGGATCCGCTGATCTCGTTCCTCCGCACGATCTCCTCCCAGACCAACGACCAGGTCTGGCAGGCGATCGGGCAGACGATCCGAAGCGGGGCGCGCTGGACGCTCTATGCGTCGGTGCAGCGTCACCCGGTCCGCCACTACATGTCGAACCTGGTCCGTCTCGACCTGGGTTCGGGCGCCTCCGACACATCGCAGAGCATTTCCGACGTCATCGCGCTGGTCGTGACGGAGGTGAGCGACCTGTATGAGGCGGAGAGGCTGAAGAGCGAGCTGCTGGAGCATTTCGTGCACGATGTGCGGAACGCGGTGACGGTGATCGCGCAGTCGGCGGAGGAGGTGGTGGAGATCACGACGGACGAGGAGGTGAAGCCGGACCTCGTGATGATCCAGGCCCAGGCGATGGGAATCGCGGAGCGGTTCCGGAGCATGGCGGCGCTGGCGGGGATCAGCGCGGAGAAGATCGCGGACGAGCTGACGCCGACGGACCTGGTCTCGGAGGCGAAGAGGGCGATGAACGCCTCCGCGGCGATGGCGGAGCAGCTGGGGATCATCCTGGCGTACGAGGGGCAGACGGTGGTGCCGTTCTCGACGGCGAGGCCGAACGCGCTTCGGCAGGCGCTGATGCAGGTGATCGAGCAGTCGCTGGCGTCGAGTCCGCGGGGGTCGACGGTGACGATCGGGGCGCAGGACGAGGGGGCGGTCGTGGTCGTCCGGGTCAACGATCCCGGGTGGTCGCCGATGACGGCGATCGGGCGGATGCGGGGGGCGATCCCGACGGGGCAGACGCTGAAGTTCACGGCGGCGGACGGGCTGAAGCGGCTGGCGGAGATGGCGGGGGGGCGGCTGACGTCCGAGTTCGACGAGGCGGTGGGGACGTCGGTGAAGCTGGCGTTTCCGAAGGTGGCGAACCGGCTGGAGACGGAGGCGGGGGGGGGAGCGGGGAAGGACGCGCAGGACGAGGGGCCCGTGGTGCCGCCGACGATCGCGGGGATTTCGCCGGATTCGATCGAGGATCCCGGGCCCGCTCCGGCGGGCGAGGGGGAGCTGCGCGAGCCCGGTCTGCCGAACGTGGCGCCCGGGATGCCGCCTGGGATGCTCGAATGACCGCCGGGGGCGTCGCCGGCGTGCCTGAGACCGCCGCCCGGGCGGTGTGGGAGTGTGCCCTGTGATCCCGCTGTTTTCCCCGAACGGACTCCAGCACTCGCTCGTCATCTCCGTCTGCATCGGGGTGCTGATCACGACCCTGATGTTCGAGCGGTATGGCTGGGTCTTTTCAGGGCTGGTCGTCCCGGGGTACCTCGCGCCGATTTTCGCGATCTACCCGCTGAGCGGGCTGACGATCCTCCTGGAGGCCATGCTGACCATCGGGGTCGTCCGCGGCATCCACCTCGCGGCGTGGCGGTTCCGCACCCACACCCCGCTGTTCGGCCGGGAACGATTCTTCCTCATCGTCCTGATCGCGCTCGGGGTCCGCCTCCTCGTGGAGGAGCTGCTCCTCCCGTGGGGGACGGAGATCCTCTTTCCCGGACGAACCGACATCCTCTCGCGGATCAAGGACTTCGGCGCCATCGGGCTGGTGGTCGTCCCGCTCACGGCCAATCTGCTCTGGAAGCCGGGGATTCCGCGCGGCCTGATCCAGGTGGGAGTCTGCACCCTCGGCGTCCTGGTCGCGCTCTACGGGATCCTGATGCCCCTCACCAACTACAACCTGGCGCAGCTCGGGGCCGTCTACGAGGACGTCTCGCTGAACTTCTCCCAGTCGGCGAAGCTGCAGATCATGATCGTCTGCGGCTGCCTCCTGGCGGCGCGCATGAACCTGCTGGAAGGATGGGACTTCGGCGGGATCCTCCTTCCGCCGCTGATCGCCATTTCCCTTCTGCAGCCGTCCCGGCTCATCGGCACGGTGCTCGAGGTCTTCCTCGTCGTCACGATCGGGCGGCAGGTCATCAATCTCCCTCTGCTCAACCGCATCACCTGGGCCGGGCCGAGGCTCGTCACCTTCTGCTTCACGCTCTGTGTCGTCCTCAAGATCGCGCTCGGCTGGGTCATCTACTTCATCGAGCCCCAGTGGAACGCCACAGACCTGCTCGGATTCGGCTATATCCTCTCGTCGCTCCTGGCCTGCAAGCTCTGGAACAAGTCCTCCCGGGTCACCCTCTGGCCGACGCTCTACGTCTCCGCCGCCACGTTCCTGCTGGGCACCACGCTCTCCTTCGCGCTGTCCTCCGCTTCCCGCTGGGTCGAGTCCGATCCCGTCACGGCGGGGTCGGTGACGGCGCCGCAGGAGGAATCCCACCCGATCGAATTTGCGGTCCTGGAGCGGCTGTCGCCGGGAGGGGAGGGGGCGGAGGGGATCGAGCAGAGTGTCGGCGCGCGCCGGCGGATGGCGGAGGTGGCCACGCGCGCGCTGGACGATCTCCGGCGGGGCGTCCCGGAGGGGGCGATCGTCGCCCGGGCGGCGTTCGACCTGGCCCCCGAGGGACTGGTGACGCGGTGGTTCCACGCCCCGGGCTCCCCCGCGTACATGATGATCGGCGCGGCCCGCCCGGAGGAGTCGGAACTGGAGACCGTCTTCATCCGCCTCGGATCCGGCACGCGCGCCATGATCGTCACGCCGCCCGGCGCGGAGCCGCTCTCCACGAGCCTGGCCGTCGCGGCCCTGGCGAAACGTCTCCAGCCGTCCGTGATCGTCCTCTCCTCGGGGCACCCGGGAGCGGACGCCGATGCTCCCCCGCGCTTCGACTCGCTCGTCGCCTGGATTCTCACCGAGTTCCCCTGGCGCCCGGTCCTGGAGATCGCCGGCACCCGCGCCGCCGGCGCCGTGCTCGACATCCACGGGGGCCTTCCCGAGGACGGGCTCTCCATCGAAGCGCTGCGCCGCATCCTGCCGGGGCTCGAGGTCCGCGCGCCGGCGCAGCTGTCCGGCGCGCGGATGCGCTGGATGGCCGCAAATGCCCGGGGCGGATACCAGCGGCTCGAGACCGATCTCCGCAGTGCCTCGGCGCTCATCGTCTCGCTGGTCCCCGAGTCGTCGCAGGTGGACGAGGAACTCTCGCCGCTCGACCGCTATCTCGCCCCGTACCTGGAGTCGATGCAGCTCCGCCGTCCCGGGCTGGTCCTCTCTCCCGCGCAGTGGACGAAGTCCCGCCTGATCGTGCTCAAGACCGGCCTCCTGCGCCTGGCGGTCGCCGCGCAGGAAGCGTCCCGGTCCCAGCCGATCCGGGTCGCGGAGCTCAATTCCATGAACTTTCTCGCCCGTGTTCTCGGGCTCGAATTCGACCTGCTTCGCGAGCCCGGCGGCGACCGCCAGTTCCTCGTTCTCCGCAACACCCTCGGGGAGCCCGAAGTCGACGGCGTCGTCGTCTTCCAGCTCGGAAGCTGGCGCGAGCTCCACGTCGAGGTCCCCAGCCCGCGCCGTTTTCCCAACTCCCATCGCCTCGGCCTGCAGGTCTTCCTCGCGGGCAACTGCCGCGCCCTCACCATCGGCGGCATCAGCTCCCCCAGCACCGGCCTCCTCCAGCCCGAGGTGGCGCGCGCCCTCGACCGCCTGTCGCTGTTTCATCTCGCCCACCAGGTCCTCGTCGAGCAGGCCTCGGTCCAGGGACAGGATCCCCCCCGGGTGCTCCAGGTCCGGGGGCGAAGCGTGCCGGAAACGGGCAACGACGGCGTCCTCGTTCCGCCCGACATCGTCCTCCCGACGGCGCAGGTGGAGATGCTGGAGATCGGCCCCTGGCTCCGCATTTTCGAGGACCTGGGATGGACGATCCGCGTGCAGCCGCCCGAGGAGCCGGACGGATTCGACACCGGGGAACCCCTCCAGGCCCGCTACCGCCGTTTTCTCCGGTACGAGGGAATCTCCGGGCTCTGGGCGGACCCGGACATCCGCAGGGCCCTGCGCGGCCCCCGCGACGATCCCGCGGCGGTCGCGGCGCTGCGGCAGCTCGGTTCCGCCGATGGCGGGGCCAG
>JABWAY010000477.1 GCA_013360825.1 Candidatus Brocadiia bacterium
CGGGGACGACCGCGCCGGGCGGATTTCCCGCGGAGCTGCTGAGGCGGCGCCCGGACATCCGCCGCGCCGAGCGGCAGCTCGCGGCGGCGACGGCCGAGATCGGGATCGCGGTCGATGCGATGCTCCCCCACATCTCGCTTCTCGGCACCGCGGGCCTCGAGTCGATCGACTCCCAGTTCTTCTTCAGTTCCTCCAGCCGGGCGTGGTCCATCGGCCCCTCGCTCCGCTGGCGCCTGTTCTCCATCCCGCAGCTGTGGTACGAGAAGATCGCGGCCGACGCCCGCTCTGAGCAGGCGCTCGCCGCCTGGCGGCGCACCGTGCTGGCGGCGCTGGAAGACGTCGAGAACGCGCTCACAGCTTCCCTTCACGAGGACTCCCGGCGCGCCGCGCTGGCGCGCGCCGTGGCGGCCCACCAGCGCGCGTACGATCATTCGCAGGAACTCTACCGGCAGGGCCTCGCGTCGTTCATCGACGTCCTTGAAGCCAGCCGCGATCTCCTCGAGGCGCAGAACGAACTGGCGGGAAGCGACACGCTGGCGGCGCAGAACCGGGTTGCGCTGTACAAGGCGCTCGGAGGGGGATGGGATCCGGAGGAAGTCCGGGAATAGGCGGGGGCGGCTACAATGCCGGGATGAGCCGCCTCGCCGCCGTCTTCCTCATCGCAGGAGCCCTGCTCGCGCCGGCGCAGGAGCCCCCGCCGCCGGATGACGCGGCGCTCCTCGAGAGGCTGAAGGCCGCCGCCGCAAACGGCGAGTCCGTGGAGATGCTCCAGGAACTGGCGGGGACCACGGAGAAGCATGAGGGATGCGACCTCACTCCGATCCGGGTGAACGGGCCGGACATCCACCCGGGGATGGCCATGAGCGACCGCGGCGACGTCCTCTGGCTCTCCGACAGGACGGGCCTCGTGCGGCGCATCCTCCTCCCGTCGTGGCGCGAGGACCGGCGCTTCTGGACCGGCGACGCCCCCGGCGGGATGGCGGACTGCAAGCGCGGGCTGCTCGTGACGATCCCCTCGAAGTCGCGCATTTTTCTCATGGACGAGTCCAGGCTCAAGGTCCTGGACAGGTTCACGGTGCGGGAGGCGACCTCCGTCGTCGCCCAGCCGCACGGATTCCTCGCCTTCGTCCCGAAGACGGAACGCGGGCTGGTGATCGAGCTCGACGTGATCGACGCGGAGCTGAACCGCTTTCTCCGGCCCGTGGTGGCGCTGGAGATGCTGAAGGCCGCCGACCCGGTGCCGAAGTACCGGCGGCACGCGAGCAGCCAGGGGCTGTCGACCTTCGACAGGATGGTGATGGCGCCGAAAGGGGATTTTCTCTACTGCACGAGCGCGGACACGTTTTTCCGGGTGAAGGTGAACGGGACGACGCTGGAGGTGGACGAGGCGGGGCCGAACTGCGGGAAGATCACGGACCTCGCTCTCTCTCCGGACGGGCAGTGGCTGGCCGTCACGGCGCCGCAGGACCCGCCCCGGGGACTTCCGGCGGTGAAGCCGTACGGCAGCTGGGTCTTCCGGACGAAGGACCTGCAGAAGGTCGAGTATTCCGTCCCCGAGGTGCGCGTGCGCGGGTTCACGCGGGCCGCCGAGAAGACATGGGGGTTCCGGGACACGGGGGAGCTCGTCGTCATGACGCGGGGCGGCAAGGTCGCGCTCGAGAGTTCCCGCCTCGTGGCGGGACAGGACGACATCCGCGCGGTGCTGACCCATCCCGAGGGGACGAAATTCGTGATCCTGACGCGCCGGGAACTGCTCTGGGTCGAGCTCAAGTGACGGGGGTGAGGATCGGCGCCGCCCGGAAGTCGGACGCCCGGGCGTTCCTGGACCTTGTGACCGCCCTGGCGCATTTCGAGAAACTCCCGCCCCCCGACGCGGCGGCGCGCCGGCGCCTGGTGCGCGACGCCTTCGGCCCCGCACGCCGCTACACCCTCTGGGTCGCCCGGGAGGCCGGCCGCGTCGTCGCCTACGCGATCTTTTTTTTCACCTACTCGAGCTTCCTCGCCCGCCCCACGCTCTACCTCGAGGACATCTTCGTCCACCCGGATGCCCGCGGTCGCGGCATCGCCACCGCCGTCATGCGCGCCCTCGCCGCCGAGGCCCGCCGCCGCGGCTGCGGCCGCTTCGAGTGGATGGTCCTCGACTGGAACCGCCC
>JABWAY010000478.1 GCA_013360825.1 Candidatus Brocadiia bacterium
TTGTGACCCAGCCGCCGGCCGGTTACCAGACGCCGTCGTCCAGCCAGCCCTATCGGGCACCAAAGGGCACGGGAATCCTGCCGAATATCCCGAGTCCCTTCGACCGTGGTGTCGGCGAAGCGAGATAAGTGACCAGTGCGTGCGCAATGCGCTTCGCGCCGAGGGCGGCCCCCCCGTCCTTCTGGTCGACGAGACCCGCGTTCCGGCGCTGCCGCCTCCGGCCGCCGCCCTCACGGGCGCGTGCGGTCCGCAGGGGATCGTCTTCGACATGGAGGGGGGAGGGCAGTGGGCGATCCCGTGGAATCGCGTGATCGCCGTCTTCGCGGCACGGGTCGGCAAACCCGGCGCCTCCGAACGCGTCACCGGCGGGGCTTCGGTCGAGGCGACCCGGATCGACGTCCTCACCTCCGACCCGCTCGGCCGCGTCCGCCTCGACCAGGATGCCTGGTCGGGCGCCGCCGCCTCCGCCAGCCCCGAAATGGCCGCGTTCTGCACCGGCGTCCTGCGCCACCGCGGCCCGACCCCGGTCAATTCCGGCGTCTCCGTCGCCGCGGGACGCGGGCACTGGGGGTTCCTCCATTTCCCCGCCGAACCGGACTACGAGGACTACGCCTGGTGGCTCTTTCAGCTCATCCTCGCCCGTCGCGGGGCGCTTCCCGCCGGCAGCTGGGAGGCCTGACGGCGCCCGCCGGCACCCCGGTTTCGCGATTCCGCAATTTTCCTGTTGACCTGCCCCCGGCCTCCCGCGTTAAATACGTGAAGGTCCGCAGTATCTGAAAGGAGGTGCCACGACTTCCGCATGAAGATCTGAGCGCGTTGGCACGCGTGAGCGAAGCAGCACGGCCGATACCGATCTCATCCATCCATCTATCCGAGACATCGAGCCCGCCCTTCGCTAGCGCCGGCCCTCCCCGGGTGACTACCGGGGCGCCTCCCGAAGCCCGGCCGCCGCGGACATCCCGAACGACCGCGACCGCCCGGCGAGTGATCTTCGAAGAGGGAAGTGAGCGAACCCCGGTCCGGCAAGACGAGCACCTGTCCTCCATTCAAAATCAAAACCAACACAGAGGCACACATCATGAAGAAAAAGGGCTTTACGCTGATCGAGCTGCTGGTCGTTATCGCGATCATCGGCATTCTGGCCGCGCTGCTCCTGCCCGCGCTGGCCGCCGCCCGTAAGTCTTCGCGTAAGACGGACTGCAAGAACTCGCTCAAGCAGATCGGCGTGTACTTCGCGCTGTACGAGTCGAAGTACAAGTCGTTCCCCCCGATCAGCGGCAACTGGTTCCGCGTTCTCTGGAGCCCGGACATCGCGAGCGACGGCAACCTGTTCCGTTGCGCCGTGCTGGGGAAGGGCATTGCGACCGGCGGCCGGACGGACTACAAGGGCATCACGGCTGCGGGTTCGTGGACGCCTGCGGGCGCTCCGTCGTACAGCTTCACGACGGCGGTCGGCATCACCGACCAGGCTCCGCCGGATCTTCCGACCAGCGGTGACGTCGGCACGAACCACGGCGCGTCCGGCACCACGCCGAACGACGACGTGAACATCCTGTTCTACCAGGGTCGCGTGGACGTGTTCCCGGTCGGCCCCGGCACGCCGGCGACGGCGGTCGGGATGCTGTTCAACGGCAACTCGGCGTTCACGACGGGGACCTGGGCGGCACCTCCGGGCACGAAGTAAGCTCTTGAACTGACGGGAGGCCTCCGGAGAGATCCGGGGGCCTCTTTTTTTTTAGGGGTGCGATGGCCGAGGAGCCGCGGGTGGCCGGGAGCGAGGGTGGGGGAGGGCGCCCCTGGGCTGCCCCGACCGCGGTATTCTGCGTTGCGTTCGCGGTCCGGCTCGCGGTGGCGATCGAGGCCTGGAACCGGATTCCGTTTCTCAAGTCCCCGGTGATCGACGGCGCGGAGTACGGGATCCGGGCGCGGCAGGTGATGTCCGGGGAGTTCTGGCCGGCGAGGCTGGAGATCCATCCGCCGCTCTACGGGTGGGCTCTCGGCGCGGTCTACGCGCTGTTCGGGGAGGGCGGATTCGCCCCGTTCCTGCTGCAGGCGCTGGCGGGCGCCGGCACGGCGGTCCTCCTCTGGCGGTTCACGCGCGCCCTGGCGGGACCCGCCGCGGGGCTTGCGGCGGGGATGCTCGCC
>JABWAY010000113.1 GCA_013360825.1 Candidatus Brocadiia bacterium
CTCGGGCCGGCCCGCCGCCCGTTCGGCCAGCCTCCGCAGCAGCGCGACCGCCTCCCAGGGCCGCCCCGCCTCCTCCAGACGGCCCGCGAGGATCTCCGCAGCCGCCGGCGCGACGCTGGAATTCTGAAAGACGTCGAGCCAGCGCTTCAGATCCTCCAGCCCTTCCTTCGCCTTCAGATCCTCCAGCAGCCGCTTCGCCTTCTCCTCGACCTCGCGGTAGGCCTCCGCCCCCTGGTCGCGGAGGATGCCGGCGATCTCCGCGGACGCGAACTCCCTCACGGTCCGCGTCAGGCCGTTCGCCCCCGTCACGACACGGTCGCCGTATCGCTCGAGCGCCTCCTGGTAGACGGCGATCGCCTCGGGCCATTCCTGGAGCTTCTTGTGACAGTCGCCGACGAGACGGAACAGGTCTCCCAGCGCCTCGTCCGCGGGCGCCGCCGCGATCGCCTTCCGGTACGCACCCACGGCGCCGCGGAAATCGGGGGGGGAGGACGCCAGCAGGTTGTCCCCGGTCATCTTCCAGATCCACGCGAGCTTTCCCTGCGCCCGGACCGCCCGGGCCGGATCGTCCGCCTGCGCCGCCAGCCGCTCGTAGTCGAGAATCGCCCCTTCCCAGGTCCGCGGGTTCCGGATCAGCACCTCCGCGTGCTTCTCCAGTTCCGCCCAGTTCCGGCTGCCCGCCGCCAGCACGCCCTCAAACCGCGCGTCGAAGTCCCGGCGCGTGATGAAACAGGTCATTCCCAGGTCGGAATAGGTCAGCGTGCAGTCCCCGAGGACCATCAGGTTCCCCGCATCGACCTCCGCCATCTCCTTCTCCCACCGGTAACTTCCGAGCAGTTTCATCGTCGAGGACACCGACGCCAGCCCGCCGCGATAGGGGACGAAGAGCGCCTGAGGCGTGACGACCATCCGGCCGACCACGGGGGAATCCGGTTCGCTCCCGCGCCGGGGCCCGGTGGGGTCCTCCTCCGGGGGCGAGATCGGGTAGAGCTGCCGCGCCGTCGTCGCGTTCCGCTCCGACTCCTTCATCTCCAGGAACGACGCGCTCTTGCGCGAGCTGAAAAATGCCAGGACACGCGGCTCCTGCGGCGCGCCGTCCTTCCCGGGCGGAAGTTCGGGCCGGATGATTCCGGCGAAGTGCAGGATCGGATCCTGCGGCGTGGACTTCAGCGGGACGGCGAGGAGCGTCCCGCCCGTCCGGACGTCGAATTCGTAGTAGGTCTCCGCATCCCCGGGGAGGACGCACATCCGGTCGCCGTCGATCACGATCGGGCTGAGCCCGCGTCCCGTGCGCTGCGTCAGCTGCTGGCGGCCGGGGAAGCGTCCGGGGGCGCGCGCGCCCGCGTAGACGGTCAGCCAGAGCACATCCAGACTGGCGGAGCGGATTGCCGCGACCGCGCCGAGGTTCGTCGACACATACAGCACGCCCCCGGACTCCGCGATCATCGGCGCTTCGGTGATGAAAAAATTGTTCCCCCATCCGCCGGCCGGTCCGCTTCCGGAGCACAGGTAGCGCCGCTCGATCAGGCGGCCGGTGCGTGCGTCCAGCACGACGAGTTCGACGGTCCGGTCCCCGACCGAGGAGGCGCAGACGGCGGCGTAGAGGCGCCCGTTGTGCAGCACAGGGGGGGAGCCGAACCAGGCGTCGTCGAGGGCAGGCTCGCGGCTCGTGGACCAGAGCTGGGTGCAGGTCGCGATGCTGTAGGCCACGATCGCCGTCGCCTTCGGTTCCAGGACCCCCTGCCGCACCGACGCCGGCAGCCGGTTGACGTAGGCGACGCCGTCATGCAGGAGCGGGGTCACGAGACTGATCACCTGCGGGTTGTCGGTCAGGGTCTGGCGGAAGATCTCCTCGGGCCTGGTTTCCCTGTCCGTCGTGCCCAGCAGGTCGCCGGTGGCGAGTTCCAGGAAGTAGACAGTGCGGCCGTCGGAGTAGACCACCGTCCCGTCGCGCGTGACCGCGGGGTGCGCGTGAACGAACGGCACCTTGATTCCCATTCCGGGCCAGCGCCGGTTTTCGATGAATTTGCGGTGATCCCTCGCCTCGATCGGCGTCCGCGGCGGGAACTGCCAGACCCGGACATCGTTGGTGGCGGTCCCCGTCACGCGCCGGGTCGCGGAATTGTTTCCGCCCAGCCTCGGCCACCACGGCCCTCCGGAGTCCGTGACCGCGGTGGGTCCGACCTTCTCGATCCGTGCCGCGGCCTCGGAGGCCTTCAGCGTCCGCCCCTGGAACGAAACGGGGGCGTCCGGCGCCCTGAGCAGTTCCGCGCGCGCCAGGTCCCACCCCTCGGCGTCGCCGGCCCTGCGGCAGGCCAGCGCCCACCGGGCGCTGATCCAGGCGGGCGCGACTCCTTCCCGCGGGTAAACGCGGACGACCCGGCCGTAGCACGAAGCCGCCTCTGCCAGCAGGCCCCGCTCCTCGAGCCGCGCCGCGACCCAGAGGCTCGCCGCCTCGCCGGAACCGGAGAAGAACCACCGGGTCGCGACCCGCGTCATCCCGGCCTCGTCGCGGTTCTTCAGGGCGTCCTCGTACAGCGACCGCGCGTAGGCGTCGTAGGCCCTCCGGTACTCCGCGATCCCCTCCGCCGGCATCGCCGACATCTTCTCGAACACATAGTGAGACACGCCCCTGTAGGCGCGCCCCTTCTCGTCCAGCGGAACCATCTGGTCCGCGTTCTCCTCGAGCAGCCGGTGGTAGCGGGCGAGGACATCCCCCCAGCGCCCCTCCTGCGCGGCGCGCTCGGTCGCCTTGACCACATCGGACGAGACCTCCTGGTCCACGTAGACGGGAAGCTGGCCGTCCGCCGCGTCCTGTGCGGCGGCGTCGAGCGCCACCGCGAGGAGCAGGGCGGCGATCCGGACCTGTGGGCTCATGGCCATGTCCTCAGTCGGGCTCCCGAATGAAAAACGGGCGACGCGGGTGTTCCGCGCCGCCCGCCGTCGCGATTCCGGTCCGGACTACTTGTACTGACGCAGCTTCTCGATCAGCGCCGAGACCTGCCCGTGCCCTTCCTTCGTCTGCACCACGACCAGGATGCCGTTGTTGATCTCCGCGCTGCACCGGGGATTGTCGTGCCAGCTGGACCCCGCGGTGTGGTTCTTGATGAGCTCCAGCAGCAGCGTCGGATCCTCGAGCGTCCCGCCGCTGTCCTCCGACCCCTCCACGGTGATCCCGAGCGGTCCGTCGTCCGCCGTCCCGGCGGAACTCAGGCTGATCTCCGGCGCCTTGAAGTCCCGCAGGTGGAACAGAAGGTCCCGGACGTCGTACAGCTCGAGGTAGGTGTCCGCCTTCCGCTCGTCCTTCGTGATGATCAGGATCACCCCATCCTCGATCTTGTACGTCAGGTCGACCATCTGGACCATCAGGCCGAGCGCATCCGCGGCCCGCAGTTCGTCCACCTTGAGCGAGATCTCGTGCGCGGATCCCGAATCGCGCACCCCCCGCGACAGCAGGATGTTGACGTTCGCGATCTCCCGGAAGAAGTCGATGACCTCCTCCAGCGGCGTCTCCGTGAAGTTCAGGGAGACCTTCATCGATTCCAGCGTGCTGACGACCTTCCGGTCCTCCTCGCTCTTGACCGTCAGGCGCGGATCCCCGGCGAGGACCGGGACGGACCCTGCGAGCAGCAGAAGGATGCATAGGATCTTTGACGCGTTCATGGTCGGCTCCGTTCCAGACGGCTCCCCCCGCTTGGACGTCTCCACCATGGTAGACGAAACCGCCCCGCGGCAGCCCCCAGAAATCCCGGAATTCGGGCGCACACCCCTCAGGCCGACCCCCGCGTCCGGAAAAACGTCACCGCCGTCTGCCCCCACTCCCTCCGGTCGTCCGGCTCATACCCCGGCGGCGGATCCAGCCGCACCCCCCTCCTGTGCTCCACGCACACCAGCCCCCCGGGCCGGACCGCCCCCCCCGCCGGCAGCGCCGCCAGAAACCCGAGAAATCCCGGACGCGACTCCTCCCCGTCGATCAGCGCATACGGCGGATCCACGAACGCCAGGTCCGCCCCCAGCCCCCGCACCCGCTCCAGCCCCGCCGCCACGTCCCCCGCCTCCACCCGCGCCCGCTCCCCCGCCCTCACCTTCGCCGCACTCCGCCGGATCGCCTCCAGACAGTCCCCGTCCCGCTCAAAAAACACCGCCTGCGCCGCCCCGCGCGACAGCGCCTCGAACCCCAGCGCCCCGGTCCCCGCAAAGAAATCGAGCACCGTCGCCCCGTCCAGGGGTCCGAAGATATTGAAGAGCGCCCCGCGCACGCGGGAGAGCGCCGGCCTCGCCGTCAGCCCGGGGGGGGTGAACAGCAGCGTCCCCCTCCACTCCCCCCCCGTCACCCGGATCGGCCCCTCCGTCACCCCCGCCGCGGTCCTCACTTTCGCTCGCGCCCTTCCTTCGGGTCCGTCCCGAACACCTCCTCAAAGATCTTGTCCACATCCATCGTCGGCATCACCGAGACGTTCGGGTCCTTGAATTTCCCCTCAATGTAGACCGCGGACAATCCCTTGATCAGCGGCCCCAGAATCGGCCCGATCACCGGAATCCCCTTGAACGACGGGTGCATCTTCAGCCGGATCTCCCCGTCGAAGTCCAGATACCCGCGATCGCTCGAAAGGTCGACCGACCGGGACTCCATCAGCATCCGCACCACCTTGAACCGCCGGCTCCCGACCTTGAAATCGATGAACCCCTTGTCGAACACGTCCTTCTTCCCGAAATTCAGCACGCCGAACAGCCGGGCGAGAAGCGGCACATCCCACAGTTCGCTCTTGTCGAAGTCGAGATGCCCGTGACCGAAGTAGGTCGGCGAATCCCCGCCCTCCCCCTCCAGCACCAGCCCGCCGGACGCCTTCCCCGTGATGTTCTTCCCCGCCATCGCCGAGTCCCGCGTCAGCTGCAGGAGGTCGATCTCCGCCGCCTTCATCTCGATCTTCCACTTCGAGTCCGCCACGTTGTAGAGCACCCGGCCGCTCACCCGCCCGTCGTAGCATGTCCCCTCGATCTTCTCGAGGTAGAGCTGGTCCCCGAGAAACTGGACCTGCCCCGACAGGTTCCGCAGCCGGTATCCCTCCACGTCCAGCGACGTGTTCTGGAGCTTCGCGAACAGCCGGTGCTCGTCCGGAGTAATCGACCCGTCGATCGTCCCCAGCTCCAGCACGCCCTGCCGGAACCCGAGCCCCGCGTCGAACGACGCCTCGAAGAGCGACACCGACTTCGCCTCGTAGCGCGCTGTCCCCTCCGCCAGGTTTCCGCCTTTCCGGAACCGCAGCTTGTCCACCTTGACGAGACCTTTCAGCCCGATCGCATCGATGATGTCGGAGAAGTCGGACGGAAGCGCGGCGCGCAGCGTCCCGTCGACCGGGATCTCCTCGCCGTTGACCGTCAGGTCGTACGCCGGGGTTCCCTCGAGGCCGGTCACATGTCCGCGGATCTCGATCCCCGCCGTCCCTTTCTTGCCCGTCAGTCGCCGGATCTCGACCTGCTGCGCGTCCGTCCAGATTTCCCCGCGGATGTTCTCGAGCGGGTACGGAACCCCGTCGTAGCACGCCTTGATCCCGAGCGGGCTGACGGTCACGTCGTAGGTGAGCGGCTTGTCCGGCCCGGGTTCGCGGCGCGTGACCCAGTTGAGGGCGATGGAGCCGGAGGGATTGAAATGGTCCCAGATCTCCCGCACGGCGGGGGGAAGCGCGAGACGGGCGTCCTCGGACAGCGGGACGCCGTCGGTCCGGACGGTGACCGTGATTCCCCCCTCGTTGTCCAGCGAGGTCAGGTGTCCGTCCACGCGGAACCAGGCGTCCTTGTGCCGGCAGCGCGCATTCTCGATGAACAGCTCGTGCCCCTTCAGCCGGATCTGGCCGGACGCTTCGCGGATCGGGAGGGGAAACGGTTTGAACGTCGCCGTGCAGTCGACGAGATCCATCTCGATGTTGTGGACGAGCGGCGACCCCGCCCCCGCGGCCTTGAGGACCTCGACCTTGCCGTTCAGGCTCCCGGCCGGCGCGAACATGTCGTAGACGTTCTGCGCATTCCCCTCGAGCGAATTGCGGAGCTTGGCGTTGACCGGGAGGTTGAGGATGGTGAAGTGAAGCGTGTAGGCGCTCTCCCGGACGTACCCGTCGGTGCTGCCGTTCATGGTGATTTCGAGGGGCGGGACGCCGGGGATGGGGACCTCCGAGACGCCGTCCGCATCGTCGCAGGGCCACATCCGCGCCTGCATCCCCTGGAACTCGATGCCGTCGTCCTTGAGCCTGAGCATCCCCTCGACGTTGACGACCTTGTAGGGGAAGTTCCCGTACTGGATCGAGATGCCGCGGGCGGTGATCTCGGCGACCACGCGCAGGGGTTTCGCTTCCCGCGGGTCGTAGATCCCGGTGGCGACCGCGTCCACCAGCCCCTGTCCCCGGTACATGTCGTAGACGCGGAGGATCTCCGGGCCGAATGCGGCGACCGATTCCGGGCCGATCCGGAGGCCGCGGGTCGACACCCGGAGGTCGCTCCGGCCGGTCCGCGTGTCGATTTTCCCCTCGATGATCCACCGTCCGAGGATCCCCGCATCGGCGGAACCGTCGATGACGAACTCATGGTCGCCGTAGGGGAGGATGTTGACGTCGGCGTCGCGGACGGCGATCTCCCGGCCGTCGGGCATGATGGCGGCGTAGGCGAAGACGAATTCGCCGTCGCGGACGTGGATGCGCGGAATGGGCCCCCCCTCGGCGCCGGAGCCGGCCGCCTGGCGGGTGATATCGGAGACCAGATCGATGAGATCCGAGCGCCCGTCCTCGCCGATCCCCAGGCGCACGCGCGGCCCGGTCAGCTCGACGGAAGAAATGGCGACCTGCCCCGTGAGGAGGCGGCCGCGGTCCAGCGTGAGACGGATCCGGTCGGCGCTGAGAAACGGGCCGTGGTCCCGTCGCCGGATCTCGAACTTCTCCGCGACGAACCCGTCGAGAATCCCGAAATCCACGGAGCCCAGATGCACGGGGCGCCCGACCAGGCGCTCCATCTCCTGGATCACATACTCCTTCCGGAGGAAGCTGCGGTGCGCGAGCACCGCGTCCACCGCCGCCAGCCCCGCGACGATCAGGAACATCCCCCCGAACGCCAGCAGTTTGCGGAGACCCATTCCCCGATTCTACCCCGGGTCGAGAAGCATCGCGTCGCCGTACGAAAAGAACCGGTACCGCCTCTCGACCGCCTCCCGGCACGCGGCAAGAACACGGCCGGTCCCGCCGAAGGCGCAGGTCAGCAGAAGCGGGGTCCCCTCCGGCAGGTGGAAGTTCGTGAGGAGCCGGTGGACGACGCGGAACCGGTATCCCGGCGTGATGAACAGCGCCGTCTCCCCTTCGCCGGCCCGGACGCCGCCCTCGCCCCACGCCGCCTCCAGCGTCCGCGTGACCGTGGTCCCCGCAGCCGTCACGCGGCGGGCGCGCCGGATTGCCGCCGCCGTCGCTTCCGGTATCCGCCAGGGCTCCGGTTCCATCCGGTGATCCTCCACCTGCTCCGCGGTCAGAGGCCGGAACGTGCCGGGACCGACGTGAAGCGTCACGCAGGCGATCTCCGCTCCTGCCGCGCGGATCCGGTCGAGAATCTCCGGCGTGAAGTGCAGGCCCGCGGTCGGCGCCGCGATCGCGCCCTCCTCCCGGGCATAGACGGTCTGGTAGCGCTCGCGGTCGGCCGCATCGGAGGGGTCCCCGCCGCGGGCGCGCCGGATGTAGGGGGGCAGGGGCATGCGGCCGAGGCGGGCGAGGTCCGCCTCCGGAGGAACGGTGACCTCCCAGGTCTTCCCGGCGCGTGTCACGGTCCCCTCGAAGGCCCCGAACGAAAGGCGCTCGCCGTCACGCAGTTTTCCGCGCCCGCCGACCAGCGCCTCCCAGCGCCCGTTCCCGAGGGGTCGGACGAGGAGGACGTCGAAGAGTCCGCCGGTGGCGCGCCGACCGGTGAGGCGGGCTGGGCGGACGCGGGTGTCGTTGAGGACGAGGAGGTCGCCTGGGCCGAACAGTTCCGGGATGTCGGCGAAGGTGAGGTGCCGGGTTCCGGCGGCGCCGAGGACGAACAGCCGGGAGGCGTCGCGCCGCGGGGCGGGATGCTGCGCGATCAGCTCCCCGGGGAGGTCGAACCGGAACTCGTCGCGGCGCATCCCCCGAACCTTAGGCGGAATCCCGCGCCCGGTCCAGCGCGGAGCGGATGGAGATTCCCCGATCCGCCGCCCGTCCCGTAAGCTGTGCGCGTGCAGGACATCTTCAACATCGTGATCGGGACCGCGGGGCACATCGACCACGGGAAGTCGACGCTCGTCCGGCGGCTGACCGGGATCGACCCGGACCGGCTGCCGGAGGAGAAGGAGCGCGGGCTGACGATCGACCTCGGGTTCGCGCCGTTCACGCTGAAGGACGGCCGCCGGATCGGGATCATCGACGTGCCGGGGCACGAACGCTTCGTCAGGAACATGGTCGCGGGGGCGACGTCGCTGGACGGGGTGATGCTGATCGTCGCGGCGGACGACGGGATCATGCCGCAGACGCGGGAGCACCTGAACATTCTGCGGATTCTGGACGTGAAACGCGGCCTGGTGGTGCTGACGAAGGTGGACATCGCCGGGGCGGAGATGGCGGAACTGGTGGAGGACGACCTGCGCGGGATGATCCGCGGGACGTTCCTGGAGGGGGCGCCGATCCTCCGGGTCTCGTCGGTGACGGGCGAGGGGTACGACGCCCTGGTCGAGGCGATCAACCGGATGGCCGCCGCGACCCCTCCCCGGCCGACCGAGGGAATCTTCCGGATGCCGGTCCAGCGCGTCTTCAGCGCGAAAGGATTCGGGACGATCGCGACCGGCGTCCCGGTTTCCGGCCGCGTGAAGATCGGCGATACGCTCGAGGTCCTCCCGCTCGGGCGGACCTCCCGCATCCGGGGACTCCAGGCGTACAAAGGGGACGTGCAGGAGATCCGTGCCGGGCACTCGAGCGCGGTCAACCTGTCGGACATCGACCACGCCGACGTGGTCCGCGGCATGGTCCTCGCCACCCCCGGCTACCTGAAGCCGTTCGACCACGTGAACGCGCGCTTCCGGTTCCTCAACCCCGACATCCCGCGCCTTCCGAATCTCGCCGGCATCCGCGTTCACACGGGGACGTCGGAGGGACTCGGCGTCCTGAACCTGCTCGAGGGGCGGGACCTCGTTCCCGGCGACGAGGCGTTCGTGCAGCTCCGCCTGTCCGAGCCGGTCGCCGCCGCCCCCGGCGACCTGTTCGTCCTGCGCCTCCAGTCCCCGACCGTCGTCCTCGGCGGCGGGCGCATCCTCGGCGGAACGCTCGGCCGCCCCCGGCTCAACCGGGCCCGCCTGCTCGAGGAACTCCGGATCGCGCACGCCGCCGCCGGCGACCCCAGGGGCGCCATCGAACTCGCCCTCCGCCGCCATGGCCCGCGGGCTCACTCCGTCGAGAGCGCGGCGCGGGAGGCCCTTCTCCCGCTCGCGCAGGGGTACAGCCTGGTCTCGAACCTGAAGCAGCAGGGGAAGGTGCTGGAGCTTCCGGAATCGAAGCGCGTGATGCACGTGGACGCGCTCGCCGCCGCCGTGGAGACGGTCGCGCGGACCCTCGAGGCGTTTCACGCGAAGAACCCGGTCGCGATGGGGCTCGAGCGGATCCCCCTGAGGACCGCGGCCGGGCTCGATCCGGAGGTGTTCGATGCGGCGCTGGCCTCGGCCCGCAATTCCGGGCGCGCGATCGAGGAGCGCGGGATCTGGCGGCGGGCGAGCCATGCGGTCGCCCTCGACGCCAACCAGGAGAAACTCGTCGAGGCCGCGCGCCGGCTCCTCCTCGCCGACCTCTTCAATACCCCGCGCCTGGACGAGATGGCCGAGAAGCTCGGAAAGACGCCGCAGCAGATCGACAAGCTGATCCGCCTGATGATCCAGACGGGCGAGATCGTGAAGCTTCGCGACGACCTCCTCCTTCACCGCGACGCGATCGCCGCCGCCGCGGAGGCGGTCCGGACGGTCTGCGCCGAGCGCGGCGAAGTCTCCCCGGCGGACGTGCGGGACGTCCTCAAGACCTCGCGCAAGTACACGATCCCCCTCCTCGAGCACCTGGACACGATCGGCGTCACGCGGAGGGTCGGCGACAAGCGCGTCCTGCCGACGTGATCCGCGGGGACCTGAAACGTCCCGGTGCGCCGGACTGTAGAATTCCGCGGGAACCCGTGGAGACCCCTTGAAGAAAGTCCCTCACGCCCGGCCGGAGGAGGACCCCGACACGCTGCTCATGCTGCGCGTGCGGGAGGACGACATGCAGGCGTACACGCTGCTCGTCGAACGGTTCCAGCACCGGGTCCTGGGGACGATCTTCCGGTACACGGGGGACTCGGCGGGGGCGGAGGACCTCGCGCAGGAGATCTTCATCAAGGTCTTCAAGGCGCGGAAGTCCTACGAGCCCGTCGCGAAATTCTCCACCTGGCTCTTTCGGATCGTCACCAACCTCTGCCTGAACGAGATCCGGAACCGGAAGCTCCGGCCCCAGCTGTCGCTGGACGGGAACCCCCTGCTCGATCCCGGGCAGGAGGACACGACGGGGTCGGATCTCTCCCGCCAGGAACTCGTGGCCGCCGTGAGAAAGGCCCTGGACGCGCTGCCGGAGAACCAGCGGATGGCGGTGGTCCTGAACAAATGGGAAGGGCAGTCCTACGAGGAAATCGGCGAGGCCCTGAACCTGAGCGTGCCGGCGGTGAAGAGCCTGCTGTTCCGGGCGCGGCAGGCGATGAAGGAGACGCTCGCGGGGTTTCTCGAGGAGGGCGAGTAGGCTCAGTCGCTCCGCGACCGCGGTGTGCCGTTCGGGCGACGCGGCTCCCGGCGGGCTGCAGGACGGAGACCGGCATCGATGTCGGTGAACATCGATGAGGGGTCGATGACGAGGCGGGACGACGGCACACGTGCCTCGTGGAACCGGTCAGCGGCCCGGGACGGGTCCTCCGGCGGGTTCGAGCGTGATGGAACCCCCGGGGGTCCGGCTGAACGCCTGGCCGAACAGCCCGCCCGGCGCTGCCGCGATGGCGTCGTAGGCCCGGGACTGCTCGGAGGTCAGCAGCGCCCGGATCCGGGCATCCATGTCCGCGTACACCTGCTGGGTGATCGTCTTCTGGTCGACGGTCCCGTCCCGCTTCAGAAAGGCGTCCTTCAGGGAGGTCTGGGCCTCGAGCACGATCGACTCGGCCCGGAAGCGCTGCTGGTCCGTCAGGGTCAGCTGCCCCTGGAGCCAGGTCCCGATGGTCTGCGCCCGTTTCTCGAGCCACTCGGCCTGACGCTTCACTTCCTCCGCCGTCGGCGTCCTCGGGGCCGCGGTGAGGCGTCGTTTCCGGCGCGAACTCGCTGATCAATCCCTTCCCAATCCGCCCGATTTCCAGAAAATATCCCCGGTCGTCAGGCCACAAGGGAAACGGCTCCACCGTTACCCCTTCGATCAGGTCCGCCGAGTCCGGCTTCAAAATGACGTTCCCAATCCCCTTCCCATTGCGCGGAAGTACCAGTTCCAGTGAATTGTAGGAAGCAAATACGGGATCAATCGCGGCTGCGGCCATTCCCCATATGATACAATCCAAGCGCAATGCCGGTCCATCGCTGGAATCAAGCCGAACGAGAACAGATGAACCCTTCCGTCGTGCGCCAGGTGCTGCACGGCCAGAATATTACCATCGCCAGGCTCGAATTGAAAAAAGGCGCCGTCGTCCCGGAGCACCACCACGTCAATGAACAAATCGCCAATGTGCTCGAAGGCGTCATTGTCTTCCACATCGAAGGCCAGGAAATTACCGTCGGCCCCGGCGAATCCATGGTCGTTCCGCCCAATGTGCCCCACAAGGTCACCGTAGTCGAAGACGCCGTCGTCTATGACGTCTTCTCCCCTATCCGCGAGGATTGGCTCCGCGGAGACGACGCCTACCTGCGCTGATTACTTCCTCCACTTCCGGCGACTCCAACACCGTCACATGCTCCCCCCGCGGAGCCCACACCACTACATCCGATCCCTGAAAAATCGCAAT
>JABWAY010000479.1 GCA_013360825.1 Candidatus Brocadiia bacterium
CGGCCGGGGGCGGATCTCGGCCGCCGACCCTTCGACCGCCCGGTTGCGCGCCTCGCGCCGCCGGAGCCTGTCGATCGCGCCGTTCCGCACCGAGCTCATCACCCAGGCCGCGACCGAGCCGCGGGACGTGTCGTATCCGTCCGCGCGCTCCCAGACGCGCACGAAGACTTCCTGCAGGACGTCCTCCGCCTCGGAGCGGTCCCCGAGGATGCGGGCCGCCACGGCGTGCGCGGCGGCGGAGTAGCGATCGTAGAGAAGGGACAAAGCGCTGTCGTCCCGCCTTGAGATCCGGAGGAGGAGGTCCTGATCCGTCGGTGGCTTGCCGTCGCCGATGAGGTCCTCGTGAAACAGGTTACGCGCGCGGAGGGGCGCCGGATTGGGAAGCCGGGATGGTCAGGGGGGCGGGGCCCGGCGTCAAGTCCCGGCAGGGGCCGGGGACACTACCCCAGGCGCGGCACCAGCATCACGCGCATCCCGCCTTTCGGGCTGACGTGACGCTCGTCCGCCGTGGACCGCCAGGTCACCGAGTTCTGGATCCCGCTTCCCGCCCACGTCCCGCCGCGCATGAGGCGTGCGGAGGGGAAATCTGCGCCGGGGCTGTTCAGGCAGAAGTCGCGGCTGTTGCCGCCGGCGCCGCGGACGCCGAAGGGGGACTCATCGGCGGGGAAGGCGCGGACGGAGACGGGGCTGGGGGGGCCGGAGCCGGACTTGTCGGAGTTGCAGCAGGCGGGGTCCCAGCCGTTCCCCCAGGGGTAGCGACGGCGGTCCGGGCCGCGCGCGGCAAGGGCCCAGTCGAGTTCGTGGGGGAGCGTGAACAGCCACCCTTTCGCGGAGCGGAGCCACGCGCAGTACTCGAGAGCGTCTTCCCAGGAGATGCCGAGGACGGGCCAGTCGGCTTCCCAGTTCGCGGGGACGCCGGGGAGGCGTTTCCAGCCGCCTCCGCCTTCGGGGAGCGGGGTGGGAGGGGGAGTCCACGGGGGACCGGCCCAGAGGGGGGCGCCCTGCGGGGAGCCGCGCGGCGCGCGCGCGGCGGCGGCGGCGGGCTCGACCGCTTCCAGCGACGACAGGAATTCCGCGTACTCCGCGCAGGTCACGGGCTGGATCCCCATGAAGAACTCGGGGGTGGTGACGATTTCATGAGGGAGGCTGTGAGGATTCTCCCGGTCGCCCTGCCAGCTGAACTTCATCGAGGGGACCTGCGTGAACCCGTGGGGGATCTCGCCCGGGGAGTACAGCGTGACCCTGATGTCGGCGGTGTCGCAGCGCGGCACGCGGACGGGGACGCGGACCGGGATGGCGCCGTCCTTCGCGATGACGAGGAGGTAGCTCCCCGACGGGACGGCGAGCCGTGCGATCGGCGTCCGGCCGAGGTGAATCCCGTCCACGGCCGGCCGGAACGGGGAGTCGTGCGGGTAGACCTGGTCGAGAATCGCGGGGGGGAGCGGCTGGCGCCGCGTCCCCTGCCCGAGGTCGGGAAGTGCCGGCTTGAGGAAGACGCCCTCCGTCGCGTAGCGGTAGAGCCAGACGTCCGCGCCCGGTGCGGGCTGCGCGACGCACGAAGGGCCGTGTGCGCGGAGCAGCACCTCCCCGGCCCACTCCAGCGCCGGGAGCCCGGCGATCGGGGCGATCGCGTCGAGGGCGCGGCCGGAGGCGAGGTGGTAGCCGTTCCGGACCGCTTCGGGGGAACTGACCCGGCGGCCGGCGTGGAGGCAGGTGCAGGGGAACGCAACTGTGGTCACCGCGAGCGTCCCCTCGCCGCGGAGCCGGACGTCGAAGTCGCCGTCGTTGAACTGGGAGACGACCTGGCGGTGGAGGGCGGCGGCGCGCTCGTCGCCCGCATCCTCCGCGAGCTCGAATTCGCTCCAGTGAAGCTCCGCCTTGATCAGGCGGGCCTCGGCGTGCCCGCGGACGTGGCGCATCGCGGAAGCGAGGTCGCGCTCGGCATCGCCGAGCGACTGCACCATCGCCTTTTCGGAGGCGCGCGCCGCCGCGAACGCGGCCTGGGCTTCGGGGCTGTTCGTGCCGTGGCGGACTTCGCGGCGCCGCGCCTCCTCGATCCGCGCCAGGTGCTGGTCGAGCTCCTTCGGGGTGGCGAAGGCGGTCCCGTAGACGCGCTGGAGCATCGGGTTGCGCTCGTCGCC
>JABWAY010000114.1 GCA_013360825.1 Candidatus Brocadiia bacterium
CCGCGGGCGCCGGGGCGGCCTTCGCCGCCGCCGCAACCACCGCCGCCGCCCCCACCGCGGGCTTCGGCTTCCCCACCCTCCGGAACACAAACGTCTCCCCGCACCCGGGGCAGACGAACGCGTTGTTGTCCCAGATGAACGACACCGTCGTCACCAGACTCCCGCCGTCCCCCGTCCCGAACGACGGACGGATCGGCCAGTTCACCTTCGGCACACGGTCCGCCGGCCGCGCCGTCAGCCGGAACTCAATCCCGTGATTCGACAGCTCCACCAGCTTCGGCTTCAGCACCCGCATGTCCTGCTTCGACAGCTTCGACAGAAACACGATCGGCGCGGACTTCAGAATCTGCTCCGCCACTTTCCCGTCCAGATTGAACACCTTCGAAAACGCCCCCGTCGCATCGGCCAGTCTCGAATCCTTCGCGGACTCGATCACGATCGCGAATTCTGCGTCCTGCCTGGCCTGTTCCTTGGACATGGTGCGCTCCTGACCTCAATAAGAAGAGTGAAGGGGTCAAAGGCTAGCAATGGAGGGCGGGGGGCGGGAATCAAAATCCGCTGTCGGGACGCCCGGTCTAGAGCCAGCGCTGCGACCGGTACCACGCGGCGGTCTCGAACAGTCCGTCGGTGTGGGGGATCGCGGCGCTCCAGCCGATTTTCTCGCGCGTTCCCCCGACGTCGCAGACCCATGCGGGGGCCAGCATCTCCGAGGCCTTGTCCCGGTTGAACAGCGCCCGCCCGCCGGTGACCGCCTCGCTCACCGCCGCCGCTGTCCGGAGAATCGGCCCCGGGACCGCTACGGACACCGCCAGGACCCCGAGCGCCTCCTCCACCCGGTTCGCCAGCTCGCGCGACGTCAGCACCTCCGGATGGGCCACGAAATACCGGCCGCCGTCGCGTCCCCGGTCCGCCACCGCCAGGATCCCGGACGCCAGGTCGCGGACGTGGACCAGCGACAGCCGCTGGTCGGGAAGCGCCTGGGGCTTCAGGCGCCAGGCGACCACCCGGAAGATCTCCAGGACGGCCTCGTCGCGCGGCCCGTACACGATCGGGGGACGGACAACCCGGATGGGAAGCCGCCCCGCGAACTCCGCACAGACCCCCTCCGCCTCCGCCTTGCTCCGCCCGTACGCCGAAACGGGCCGGCATGCGTCGTCAGGGCGCGAGGCGACGCCGTCCGCGGGCGGGCCGAGCGCCGCGAGACTCGTGACGACCGTGACCGAGCGCGGAACCGACGGGGCGCGGACGCAGGCCTCCAGCAGGTGCCGGACCGCCCCCGCATTCCCGCGCCGAAACTCCTCCTCCGACGGCGCCCGGATCACCCCCGCGACATGCATCACCGCGTCGCACCCTTCCAGCGCCGCGTCCAGCCCCTCCCCGCGCGCCGTGTCCCCTTTCGCCACCCTCACCTCCCGCCCCTCCAGCCACCGGAGACGGCCGGGATCGCGGGCCAGCGCCGTGACGGCGTCGCCCCGGGCCAGAAGCGCGTCCACGACATGGGAGCCGACGAATCCGGTGCCGCCGGTGACGAGGAAGCGCATCGGCGGGATGGTACGGGGGTGGCGCGGGGATGGGAAGTGCGGCGGCGCGGGCACCGGGATGTGCGCCGGCCGCCGGATACCTTGCACTCCCCCCGTGGTTCGGTTACAAACGCCGCTCCCGTGGACATCTTCAAGAAGGCCTTCGACTGGCAGGAAGCCCGCGTGGCGCAGCGCGAGGGGTGGTACCCCTTCTTCCGCCCGCTCGACAAGTCCATGGGGCCGAAGGCGGTGTACAAGGGCCGCGAGATCATCATGTGCGGCTCGAACAACTACCTGGGGCTGACGCACCACCCGAAGGTCAAGGAGGCGGCGATCAAGGCCGTCCAGGACTACGGGAGCAGCTGTTCGGGGTCGCGGTTCCTGAACGGGACGCTGACGCTTCATGAGGACATGGAGCGGCGGCTGGCGAAATTCATGAAGCGCGACGCGGCGCTGGTGTTTTCGACGGGGTTTCAGACGAACCTGGGGACGATCACGGCGCTGGTCGGGCGCGGCGACACGGTGATCATCGACAAGACGGACCATGCCTCGATCGTGGACGGGTGCTATCTGGCGTTCGGGGAGACGAAGCGGTACCGGCACAACGACATGGAGGACCTGGAGCGTGTGCTGCGGGAGGTGAAGGATCCCGAGCGGTGCCTGGTGATCGTGGACGGGGTGTTCTCGATGGAGGGGGACCTCTGCGACCTGCCTGCGATCGTGGCGCTGAAGAAGAAGTACGGATTCCGGCTGATGGTGGACGACGCGCACGGGCTCGGGGTGCTGGGCGAGAACGGGCGCGGGACCTGCGAGCATTTCGGGCTTGAGGCGGAAGTCGACCTGGTGATGGGGACGTTTTCCAAGTCGTTTGCGTCGCTGGGCGGATTCATCACCGGGCATGACCAGGTGATCCACTGGATCAAGCACCACTCGCGGGCGCTGATCTTCAGCGCGGCGATCCCGGCGTCGAACGCGGCGTCGGTGCTGGCGGTGCTGGACATCATCGAGAGCGGGTTCCCGCCGCTGCGGGACGCGCTGTGGAAGAACACGCGGAAGATGCAGGCGTCGCTGAAGGCGATGGGGTTCGACACCGGGCACACGATGTCGCCGATCGTCCCGATCATGGTGGGCGACATGATGAAGACGTTCAAGTTCTACCTGGGGCTGCTGGAAGCCGGGGTGTTCGTGAACCCCGTGATTCCGCCGGCGGTGGAGCCGAACCGGACGATGATCCGGACGAGCTACATGGCGAGCCATACGGAGCCGATCCTGGACGAGGCGCTGGGGATCATGCAGGCGGTCGGGCGCGAGGCGGGAGTCATCTCCTAGCGCGCCGATGGCCGTCCTCGTGACGCCGGTCCGTTCGAAGTCCGAGCTGCGCGCGTTCGTGAACTTTCCGTGGACCGTCTACCGCGGGGATCCGGCCTGGGTGCCGCCGCTGACGTCGGAAGTCCGCAAGCTGCTGGCGCCGACGCACCCGTTTCACCGGCACGCGGAGACGGAGCTGTTCCTGGCGCGGCGCGACGGGCGGGTGACCGGGCGGATCTCCGCCTGCGTCAACCGCGCGCACCTCGCGGTCCATGACGACGGCGCCGGATTCTGGGGGTTCTTCGAGTGCGGGGACGACCCCGAGTCGGCGGCGGCTCTTTTCGACGCAGCCGGACGGTGGCTCGCGGAGCGCGGCATGCGGACGATGCGCGGGCCCTGCTCGTTCTCGACCAACGAGGAGTGCGGCCTGCTCGTCGAAGGCTTCGACCGGCCGCCGACGTTCATGATGCCGCACAACCCGCCCCGCTACGCCGCGCTCGTCGAGGGGTGCGGATTCGCAAAGGCCCGGGATCTCTGGGCCTGGTTCGTCGATCGCCCCGCCTTCTCCCCGCCTGAGAAGATGTGGCGCGTCGCCAACCGGATGAGGGAGCGGGAAGGGATCACCGTCCGCCCGGTGGACATGAGCCGGGTCGACCGTGAACTCCAGCTCCTCCGCGAGGTCTACAACGGCGCCTGGCAGAAGAACTGGGGATTCGTGCCCATGACGGCGGAGGAGTTCGACGTCGTCGCCGCCGACTTCCGCCGCATCGTCCGCCCCGAACTCCTCCTCTTCGCCGAGGTCCAGGGCAAGCCGGCGGGGTTCTCCCTCTCCCTCCCCGACTACAACTTCATCCTGAAGAAACTCAACGGGTCGCTCTTCCCATTCGGCTGGCTCACCTGGCTCCTCAACGCCCGGAAGATCCCCGGGATCCGGTACATCACGATGGGAATCCTCCCCGAGTACCAGCGCCGCGGGATCGACGCGATCTTCTACCTCGAGACGATGGAACGAGGGCTGGCCCTCGGGTACCAGTGGTGCGAAATGTCGTGGATCCTCGAGGACAATGCCGTCATGAACAACACGATCGAGGCGTTCGGGGCGAAGCGGTCCAAGGTCTACCGGCTGTACGAGAGGCCGCTGGCGCAGCCGTCCGGCGGATAGGATGGCGGGGATGCGCGCATCCGGACTGCTCCTGATCTGTGCCCTCGCCGCGGTCGCGGACCCGCCCGCGCCGGAGTCGCTTCTGGAACGCGACCGGTCTGCGAGACGGGCGTGGCGGGAGGAGCCGGTCGCGCTGGAGGGACGGGTGCTCCGCGAGGACGGGGCGCCGGCGGCCGCGCGGATCCTGGCGGGGGATCTCGAGGTCGAGACGGACGGGGACGGGGGCTTCCGATTTCCGAAGCTGCCGCGCATCAATCTTCTGCTCACGATCCGCGCCCATGGATTCTTTGACGAAGTCCGGCCCGTCCATCTCGCCTGCGGGCTGGACACAACCTGCGTGCGGCTCGACACGCTGCGGCTCCGGGCACGCCTCCCGGGACGGACCCGCCTGGTGTTCGGTGGCGACGTCATGATGGCGCGGCGTTTCTTTCTCCCCGGGCCCGGACGCGAGCCGCTGCTCCGGACGAAGACGCTGGCCCCGGACGCGGCGCGCATCCTGTGCGACGTCGCGCCTCTGCTCCGGGCGGCCGACGTCACGGTCGTGAATCTGGAGTCGTCGATTTCGACCGCGGGCGGGACGGCCGTTTCCACCAAACCCTACAACTTCTGGAGCCCCCCCGAACTCCTCGACGCCCTGCGCCGGGCGGGCGTGGATTGCGTGACGCTCGGGAACAACCATGTCTGGGACTACGGCGAGCCCGGATTCCAGAGGACCAGGACCGAACTCGATGAGCGCGGCATGGCGTGGTGCGGCGCCGGCATCGACGAGGAGGGGGCCCGTGCCCCCGCCGTCCTCGGCCCTTTCCGCCTCCTCTCCTACAGCGGCATCCGGGGAACCGATGTCCCGCTCCAGGCCGGCCGGAAACGCGGTGGCGCAGCCGCGATGACACCGGAAGCGATCCGCGAGGACACGGCCCGCGCCGCCGCCGCCGGCCGCGTGATCGTGGCCCTGCACTCGGGGAAGGAATACACCGATCTCCCCACACCGCGGCTGCGCGCCGCGGCGTCCGCTGCCGCCGCGTCCGGCGCGCTCATGGTCGTCTGCCATCACGCCCACACCCCCCAGGGCCTGGCCCTCGAAGACGGCGTCCTGATCGCCTGGTGCCTGGCAAACCTGGTCTTCGATCAGGACCGGTGGGAAGCGCTTCCCGGCATCCTGCTCGTGGTGGACACCGGACCCGAGGGCCTCGAAGCCGCCCGGCTGTTCCCCATCGTCAACGACGGGCTCGTGCCCCGCCCCGCGACCGGCGACCTCGCCCGCGGCATTCTCCGCCGGATCGCCTCCCTCTCCCCCGGAGTCCCGCTCCACACCCGGGCCGGCGCGGCGGAAATCGGATTCGCAGGAATGGAGGAGTGGCGACGGACCGAGGCGCTGGAGGTTCCGGCCGGCGTGCCCGTGAAGGCGCACGCCGCGGATCCGGAAGGGTGGATCCGCGAGGTGAGCGGTCCGCCCGGGGCGACGGTCGAGATCGGCAGCAACCTTCTCCGCTCCGGCGGATTTGAGAACGAGGTCGTCGGCCATCCCGGACTCCCTTCGGTCTGGACCGCAGGCAACGCCGCGCGCCTCTCGTTCGACGATCCCAGGACGGGAGGCGCCTGCCTCCTGCTCTCCTCCGCCGGAGCCACCGCCGCCCTCGCGCACCGCATTCCGGTCCCGGAGCGATTCACGCTGTTCGGCTATCTCCGCCCCGAGCCGCGCGGGCAACTGCGCGTCCGGTGCTCGTTCCGCGCCTCCTCCGCGTCCGGTCCGGCCTTCGAGGACGAAATCCGGGACGTCCCCGCCGACGGCCCTTCGTGGACGTCGTTCTCGCTCGAGTTCCGGCGCCCCCCGGGCGCACGAACCGTCACCCTGGAATTCTCCGTCCCGGGATCGGAGCCCGCCGCCCTGTTCCTCGACGACCTCGCCATCCTCGAGTGGTCCCCCGCCGCGGGCCCCCTTCCCGCACGCCACACCGGCGAATTCCTCCGCTCCTCCCTCGCCGGCACGCTCGAGGTCGAGTGGTCCGGGGGAATCCGCTGAGCCGCTCCTTGACACCCCGCCCCACCGCTCTACCGTGGCCCCTTCTCCCATTACGGATCCCCCGCGCATGAGACTCCTCCCGGCGATCGCGCTTCTCGCCTGCTCCGCCGCCGTCTTCGCCCAGCAGCCTGCGCCGGGAAGGACCTCGGACGCGCCGCGACCGGGAATGAAGTGGGTCGAGGCGATGCCGGAGGAGGGGCGTGCGCCGGTGACGCTGGTGTCCGGCGGGTCGGAGAAGACGTACTGGGAGGTGGCGCCGGGCGGGAAACTGGCGGTTCCGGTCGGGGGGCCGAACCAGCGGCTGCTGGTCCAGGTGCGGCGGATGTTCGGGTCGCGGACGGACGCGCCGTCGGAGTATTCGTTTCTCTGGTCGCTGGACGGCGGCGAGGCGGTGAAAGCCGGGTTCAAGTCGAAGCCGCACGCATCCGCGGTCTGGAAAGGCCGGCCGGACGTGATCCCGGGAACGCAGGACGCGCTGGTGATCGATGTCCCGATGGACGGGCGGCATGTGGTGACGGTCGCGTGGGGCGAGAAGCGCGAGCGCGGGCTGGCGTTCCGGTTCCTGGTGGAGATTCCCCGGCCGCCGGAGGAAGCGTTGAAGGCCGCGCGCGAGAACCACGACGATCACTGGTGGATGAGCGTGACCAGCCGGCTCACCTTCGGGTACGACGACAACATCTGGAATTTTTCGGACGACGACGTCCACGCGACCGAGGAACGCAACACGAACCACCCGAACGACAAGTACGACAAGGTGGGCGCGGTCGACGACGGGTACATGAGTTCCTTCCTTGACGCGCGCATCCTGAGCCCGCTGACGACCCTGGGCCGGTTCACGATCGGCGGGCGGATGGAGAACCGCCTCTATCTGGTCAACACGCGGAAGAACAGGGACGAGCTGGGGGTGTTTCTCCGCCACAGCCCCGTGGAGAGGCTGGAGTACGGGGTCTCGTTCGACTGGACCCCGGACATCTACTACCGGCACATCGACTCGGTGGACATCCCCGGGAGCACGCGGCAGCACGCGCACTACGACCGGTACGAGATCGGCGGCCGGCTCCGGTACCGGTGGGCGCGCGGACTCTCGACGACGGGCCGGTACACCTGGGAATTGCGGGACTGGAATTCGAAGTTCAACGAGAAGGACACGTTCCGGCACCACTGGGAGGCCGGGGTGGACTGGGCGCCGGCGAAGTGGCTGAAGCTGGAATTCGACCTGGAGTACGTGCACGCCCGGTCGAGGGCGACCGGGGAGGATCCCGACCTCTCGTTCCAGGAGATTTCCCCGCGGCTGGAGGCGGTCCTGAAATTCGGCCGGATCGAGGTCGGCGGCGGGTATCGCTTCGCAAGCCGGACGTACACGACGAAGAACGAGCGGAGCCAGGACCCGGTTCACGCCGGGCGCCGGGACCGGCGGCACGAGTGGACGGCGATGGTGAAACTGATCACGGGGGAGAGTTCGTACCTGATGCTGGAGATCATGAGGCGGAAGGTGACGACGCGCCTGCCGGGGCGCGATTCCGCCGCGGACTCGGCCGACTTCGACGACAACTTCGAGCACGACGGGAGCCGGATCGAGTTCACCTGGGAGTTCAAGTTCCCGTAGGTGCCGGCCCGAGCGGCGGGTTGCGCCGCCGCGACGGGCTTGGATCCCCGTCCGGCTGCGGGTAGGCTGTCCCCCCCATGTCCGTCATCGCCGCAGGTCTCGCCGGAACCCTGGCCGCCTGGGGGTGGTGGGAATACCGCCGCCACCGCCGCTGCGCTTCCAGAATCCCCATCCGCATCCACGTCAACGGGACGCGCGGAAAGTCGAGCGTCACGCGCCTGATCGCGGCGGCGCTCCGTGCGGGGGGGACGCGGACGTTTGCGAAGACGACGGGGACGGACGCCCGCATGATTTTCCCGGACGGGCGCGAGGAGCACATCCCGCGGCCGGGCCGTCCGAACATCATCGAGCAGCTGGGCGTCTTCCGCCGGGCGGTCGAGGAGCGCTGCGCGGCGATCGTGATCGAGTGCATGGCGCTGCATCCCCAGATCCAGTGGCTCGCGGAGCACCGGATCGTCCGCTCGACTGTCGGGGTGATCACGAACGTGCGGGCGGACCATCTGGACGTGATGGGGCCTGCCGTGACCGACGTCGCACGGTTCCTCTGCAACACCTGCCCGCCGGCGGGCCGCCTGTTCACCGCGGAGCAGGAGCACCTGGCCGTGCTCCGCGCCGAGGCGGCCCGGCTCCGCACCGAGGTGGTGGCGACCGCGGAGACGGAGGTGACCGCGGAGGAGATGGCCGGGTTTTCCTACGTCGAGCACCGGGAGAACGTGGCGCTGGCTCTCCGGGTGGCGCTGGCGTGCGGCGTCGCGCGCGGGACGGCGCTGGGCGGGATGCGGGCCTGCACCCCCGACCCGGGAGCCCTCCGCGTTCACCGCGTCGACCACTACGGCCGCCGGATCGAGTTCGCCAATGCCTTCGCCGCCAACGACCGCGACTCGACGCTCCGCATTTTCCGCCTCCTCGGCGTCGGCGCCGTTCCCGGTCGGAGGTCCGTCGTCATCTTCAACTCCCGCGGCGACCGCATCCAGCGCGCGGAGCAGTTCGCGGACATGATCGCGCACGACATGCCGGACATCGACTCCGTCGTTCTGACCGGCGATCTCACCGGCGCCGTCCTCAGCCGCGCCCTCCGGCACGGCGCCGACCCCGCACGCATCGTGGACCTCGGGGACCTCTCCCCGGAACAGGTCTCCCTCGTCTTTGAGTCGGTCCTCGAGGCGGCCCCGGAGCGGACGCTGGTGGTCGGCGTCGGGAACATCGGGGGCCTCGGACACGCCATCGTGCACTACTTCGAAAACCGGAGGGAGTTCGCGCATGCGTGAGCGCCTGCTCCTGCGGGTCGTCCTGATCAATCTCGCCCTCTGCGGTGTCGCCGCCGCCGCGGCCTCCCCTGCCGTCACCGGGGACTCCCGCCTCGTCGAGGCGATCGCGATCGGCCTCGTCACGTCGCTCATCTTCTCCGAGACCCTCGGCCTCGCGACCGGCGGGATGATCGTCCCAGGCTACATGGCCATCGTCCTCCACCAGCCGGCGCGCGTCGCCACCACCATCGCGGTCGCCCTCGCCACCTTCCTCCTCGTCCGCTTCCTCGGCCGCCACATGCTCATCTACGGCCGGCGCCGCACCGTCATGATCATGCTCGTCGCCTTCACCCTCGGCTGGCTCTCTCGCCTCCTCATCTCCACCAGCGCCGACATCCGGGAACCGGCGTCCCTCTACGCCATCGGCTTCATCATCCCCGGCCTCATCGCCGACTGGATGGAACGCCAGGGACTCGTCCAGACCGTCTCCTCCATGATCACCGCCTCCGTCCTCGTCCGCCTCGTCCTGATCGCCACCGGCCCGAGGACCTTCGCATGATCCTCAGAAAGGGAAAGGTCCCGCGCCCCACCCTGGTCGTGCTCGCCTGCCTGGCGGCCAGCGGTTACTTCATGGTCGAACACTTCCAGGTGGAAGTCCGGGAACCCTGGTACGAGGCGAAACGAGCGGCGGTCAAGGACGCCGGCCGGGGCCAGGAAGTGATCCGGGCGGCGCGCGCGCGCGCGGGTCTGAGCCTGAACTACGACGCGGACCCCCAGCAGACGGGGCTGATCGGCGCGGACGACCAGGGCGGGGCCCTGACGACCGACCGGGGGTTCCTCAAGGCGAAACAGGCGGCGACCCACCCGAATCTCGCGGCGGTCCTCGTGGGCATGCTGAAGGAGGCCGGTGTCGGCGAAGGAGACCCGGTCGCCGTGGGGATGACGGGGTCGTTCCCCGGGGCGAATCTCGCCACGATCTGCGCGATCGAGGAGATCCGGGCGAAGCCGATCGTCATCACGTCGATCGGGTCCTCGACGTTCGGAGCGAACGAGGCCGAGCTGACCTGGCTCGACATGGAAAAGGCCCTCTTCGATGCCGGCGTGATCCGGACCCGCTCGCTCGCCGCGTCGATCGGCGGCGACAAGGACAAGGGTGTCGGGCTCAACAAGGCGGTCATCGCGCTCATGGAGGAGGCCGCGAAGCGGAACGGCGTCCCCCTGATCCGGGAGAAGACGCTCGTCCAGTCGATCGACCGCCGGATGGCCCTCTTTGCGGAGGCGGCCGGGGACAGGAAGATCCGCTGCTACGTCAACATCGGCGGCGGGCTCGCGAGCGTCGGCTCGAGCGTGATCGGGAATTCGCTGATCGACACGGGGCTGACGAAGTCGTTCGTGGAGCGGAACTACCCCACGGAGGGGGTGATGCTGAAAATGCTCCGCTCGGGGAAGCCGGTCATCCACCTCCTCGACTTCCGGAAGCTCGCGGACGACCACGGACTCGCGATGGAGGACGGGCTTCACCGCGGGGTCGGCGAGGGACCGGTCTTCCACTCCGTGCGCTACAACCTCTGGCTCGTCGTCGGCACGCTGGTGACACTTCTGGTCGCCACCATCCTCGCCGTCCGTCTGGACCTGCGGCAGGCGCTGTTCGAGGACCGGGCCCCCTCCCCCTCCGTCCCGCCCCCCGCGCCGGGGGCGTGAGCGGGAGCGGTGGGGACAGCCGCCCGCGGGACCGGTACAATGCGCGGATCTCAGGGGGACCGTTCCGGACACCAGCCATGAAGCCCGCGATTTTCCTCATCCTCGCCCTCGCCGCCCCGGCGTACGCCCAGGACCGGACCGTCTGGAAGTCCGTCGCCGCGGGGGAAGGAGCGCGCCCCGTCGTGGTGCGGATCGCCGACAAGACGCCGACCTACTACGAACTGGAGGGGGACGGCGTCGCCCTGCGCCTCACCGGCCCGACCCGCCTCCGCATCTCGCTCCGCGCACGCTTCCGCGAAGACTCCCCGGAGACGCTCACCACCCGGCTCACGGTGACCTGCGACGGGGACGAGGGGAGGACGAAGGCGTACTCCTCGAAGCGATCGACGACGGCGGCGTGGGCCGGGGAGGTTCCCGCCGGGGAGAAGCCGGGGGGTCGGGACGAGTGGATCCTGGACGTGGCCGAGGGGGAGCACACGGTCCGGGTCCGCACCGACCGGCCGGCGGTCGGGGCGTTCTCGCAGCCCTCGGGGAGCAGGCGGAGCCTCCGGACGGAGATGACGCCGACGGCATTCCGGAGTGCGCTGGTGGAGATCTCGAAGGAGCGCGAACGGACCTGGTATGTCGGGGACGGTGAGAAGCCCGTGACGCTCGAGGTGACCGGGCCGACCACGCTTCGGGTCTCGGCGTCGCTGAATTTCGATGCCTCGATGCGCGGTGAGATCGCGTGGACGGCGGTGGCGAAGGTCGGCGGGGCGCCGATTGTGGAGAAGGCATTCCGGAGCAAGAGGAGCCATTCTCGGTCGTACCCGGACGAGAAGGAGCTGGTTCCCGGGGTGGAGGAGGAGTTTGAGATTGCGGTTCCCGAAGGCCGGCACGCGATCGAGATCCGCGCCGCCGGGTCGCACGCCGGGGCGTTCCGGATTTTCATCCCGACGAAGGACCTGAAGAAGTAGAGGCGGGCTGTCCGGCGGGGTTCCCGGCGGGCGGAGCGGAGCGGGAGATCAGGGCGACGGCGCCGAGGATGACGGCGGCGCCGGCGGCGACGCGGGGGGGGATCGACTCCCCGAGGAAGGCCCAGCCGAGCGCGAGGGCGACGAGCGGATTGACGTAGGCGTAGGTGGTGGCGATGGCGGGGGTGGTGACGCGGAGGAGCCAGATGAACGCGGAGAACCCGACGAGCGAGCCGAAGACGACCAGGTAGAGGACCGCGGCCGCGGAGGCCGGCGTGACCGCGGCGGGATCGAGCCGGCCGCATTCGCCCGTGGCGGCGCCCAGGACGAGAAGGAGCGCCCCTCCGGTGACCATCTCCATCGCGGTGGCGAGCAGGGGAGATCGCGGCAGGTCGAGCTGCCGGGACGAGACCGACCCTGCGGCCCAGGACGCCGCCGCGAGGACCAGGAC
>JABWAY010000115.1 GCA_013360825.1 Candidatus Brocadiia bacterium
GCCGCCGCCCTGACCGGCGTCGCCTCGACCTGCCGCCCCCGCCCCTTCGGCCGGTCCGGCTGCGACAGCACCAGCGCCACCTCATGCCCCGCGGGAGGCAGAGCCCGAAGCGAGGGGACGGCGAACGCCGGCGTTCCCGCGAAGACGATCCTCATGTGCGCAGCACATCCGTCCCGTCGCGCAACTCCACCGGCGGGCTCTTCCTCCGCAACCGCATGTTCAGGAACTCGACCAGCAGCGAGAACGCCATCGCCGAGTAGATGTACCCCTTGTTCATGTGCCCGCCCATCCCCTCGACCAGCAGCATGACCCCGATCAGGTTCAGGAACGAGAGCGCCAGGATCTTCACGCTCGGGTGCCGGTGGACGAAGTCGCCGACCAACCCGGCAGACGCGACCATGACGCCGACCGCCACGAACATCGCGAGGACCATGACCAGGAGACTCCGGGCCATCCCCACCGCCGTGATCACCGAATCCAGCGAGAACACGAGGTCCAGCAGGATGATCTGGAAGATCATCGGGCCGAATCGCGCCGTCCCCGCCCCACCCGCCGCCGCGGCGTGGTCGTCCCCCTCCAGCTTGTGGTAGATCTCCGTCGACGCCTTCCCGATCAGGAACAGCCCGCCCCCCAGCAGGATCAGGTCCCGCCCCGAAAACCCGTGGTCCAGCCCCACCGCCCCCCACGTCACGGAAAACAGCGGCTTGGTCAGCCTCATGACCCACGAGATGCTGAACAGAAGCCCCAGCCTGCAGACCAGCGCCAGCGCCATCCCCAGGTTCCTGGCGAACCGCTGCTGATGCTTCGGCAGCTTCCCCACCAGAATCGCGATGAAAACGACGTTGTCGATCCCGAGAATCACCTCCATCAGCGTCAGCGTCAGCAGCGCCGTCAGGCCGGCCGGCTGGGCGAGGACGTGGAAGTCGAACAGCCCCCCTCCGGGCAGCGTGCCGAGAAAGGTGGCGGGCAGGGTTGCGGCGGAGTGCATCAGGGTCTCCTGACAGGTGAAGCGCCAGAGCCTAACGGAGGCGGAGCGGGCGAACAAGGAACTGCCCCCGCGAGACGAATCCCGGCATTCCGGGCGGGTTTGTCGTAAGCTCCCCCCGATGCTGTCCCACGCCGACCGCGCCGCGCTCCTCTCGACCGCCCGGGCGGCTTCGGAATCCCCTCCCCCACGCCCCGCTCCTGCGGCGCGCGGGGGACGGAGTTCCCATCGAAACCTATTTGGCGGAGGTCGTTCACGAATGAAGCGATTCAGTGCGGTCATCCTGGCGGCGGCGCTCGCGGGGTGCGTGACGCCCGTGTCACCCGGCGTGAGGTCGGAATACCTGACGAAGGTCTCCTGGAAGGGTGCGGCGGTCCGCGTCGACGCGGCGGACCCCGGGCCGGTCCTCAGTTCGACGCCGGGAGCGCGGGAGTACGTCCTCAATCCGGCTGAATGGAATCCGTGGTTCGCGAAGTCCCTCGCGGACGACCTCAGGGAACTCGGCGCGGCGGCGGCGGAGGAGCCCGTCGTGACCGTCGCCCTGGAGGAGTCGGAGCTGGAAGCCCGGGCCGCGGGGCAGGAGTTCTGGGCCGACCTGACCGTCTCCGTCCGGGGAGCCGGGATCGACCTCCTCGTCCACGGAAGGGACTGGAGCGGCGACGGCTACACCGAGGCGGTGCGCCGCGCGGCCGCCGACGCCCTGCGGCAGATCGTCGAGAACGAGGACCTGCGCCGGGCGGCCACGAAGTAGCGTCTGCAAAAAAAACCGGCCCCGCGGATCGCGGGGCCGGTTCAGGATGCCGATTCTCTACCGCCCGTCGCTCTTGATCTCCCCGCCCGTCACGTACGGATCCTCCGCGCTGAACCGGATCTCGATCCGGCGGTTCTTGCGCTTGTTGCCGGTCTCCGCCGGCTGGTGCTCGCCCCAGCTCGTCATGTGCATCATCCCCGGCTCGATCCCGCCTTCCTTCTGGAGGAACAGCAGCGCCGTCAGCGCGCGCTCCGCCCCCAGCTCGAAGTTCGACCCCGTCGGGAACTTGCCGATCGACCGCTTGATCGGGTCCGTGTCCGTGTGCCCGTCCACCTGGATGAACATCCCCTTCGCCTTCAGCTCCTTCGCGACCTCCAGCAGCAGCTGCTTCCCCTGCGCCTTCAACTCCGTCTTCCCGCTCTCGAACAGCACCTCCCCCGAGAACCGGATCCAGTTGTTCCCGTACGTGATGTCGCCTTCCTCCGTGCTCCCCGTCGGCGGCGTCAGCGAGCTGAACTTCGCCATGATCTCCTCCTGGATCGCCTTCGCCGCCGCCAGCTCCTTCGAGGCCGCATCCAGCATCACGTCCTTCGTCTCCAGCTGGGCATCCCGCTTCTCCACCTGCAGCTCCAGGTCCGCATTGCGCCGCCCGAGATCCTCCAGCGCCCGCTGGTGCTTCTCGGACAGGGCCGAATACCGCGCCTTCAGGTCGTCGTGGTCCGCGACCGAGACACATCCGCTTCCGAAGAGCGCCAGTGTGGCGGCTCCGCACACCGAGACAAGCAGTCTGGACATGAACAGGCTCCTTTCGAGTGCGGCCGCCGCGCGTCCGGGCTCCCCGCCTGCGGTGCCGTGCGGCCGATCAGGTTGCGGCCCCCTCTCCAAGAAAGGGCCTGCAGCACTATCGGCGCGGGGGGGCGGGGGAATTGAGGAAGAATCTGCCGGAGGCGGCGGAATTCCCGGCGGGAACCGCCGGGGGCAAAAAACAAGGGCCGCCGGGTGAGCCGGCGGCCCTTTCGAATCCGTTTCGTGGACTACTTCTCGACGGGCTTCTTCGCGCCGCCGGTGGTCGTGCCCGTCAGCATCAGGTTCTCGACGTCCTTCTTCACGTCCTCGAACCCGAACGTTCCGACGAAGGTCTTGGCGACCTCGCCCGCGAACGCGCTCGGCTGGTTGATCCGAGCCTTGTCGTCGTCGGTCACGACGCGGATCATGTCCATCAGCACGGCGCCCATCATCCCGAGCATCACCGCGCAGAGAACCAGGACCGACGTCAGGATCGGGTGGCTCTGGATGGCGGCCACCGGCACCATCATCGGGCCGTGAGTCTGGCGCGACGGCTGCACCGACTCCTGCAGCCCCGAACGCTTCGACCGCACCGCAGGCTCCTGCACCGTCGCCGCGCCCTCGGCCGCCTCGTCGAACTTGAGCGGCTCCGTCGTCATCCCGGTGGTGCCTTCGCCCTCGATGAACGTCTCCTGCGTCTCGATCCCGCCGCCGCTCGGCCCCTCGTTCTGAACCGTAAGGTCGCTGTCGTCGAAGATCATCTCCTCCGTGATTCCGGTCGTCTCGCCGGACACCGTCTCCTCCTTCGACCGATCGGAGCCGCCGCCGTCAAGATCCGGCAGCGCCGTCTCGTCCACCCCGCCCGAAGACAGGTTGTCCATGTCGAGGATCGTCTCGCCCGACCCGTCCGCCTTCGGCGCCTGGCTGCCGGGGAGGATGATCGTCGGCTCCGTGACCCGCCCCTTCTTCAGGGACTCGACATCGTCACGGCGGAACTTCATCTTGTTCTCGTCACGGAAGGCGCGCAGCTCGCCCTCCGACACCATCCGCTTGAGTTCGTCCTCGTCCAGCTGCAGTTCGCTCAGGACGTCTTCAAAGCTGAAATAGTCGGCCATGTGAGGCGTTCTCCTATCTACTTGAAGGGGCCGGTGAGTTTGAGTGGGGTCCTACTTCTTGCCTTCGCGCTCTTTCTGTTCCTTCTCGAACTTCTCGATGGCTCTCTTGGCCTCGTCGACCGAGAGACCTTTGCCTTCGGAAGTGAAGTCAAACGCCTTGAGATCCCACACGATGCGCCGGCTGGCGATCAGCAGGAGCCTCTTGCCCTGGTCGACCTTGTAGACGGTCAGGGTCGCGTCCTCGGGGGGAGAGGTCTTGAGGACATAGACGAGCGAACCCAGGTCCGCGGCGCTGGAGGACGGGGTGGCCAGCACGAGCCCGCCACTACCGTCACCCGTTTCCGCCCAGGCGGGCTGAGAGCCGCGCATGAGGACGAAACCGAGCGTCGCCACGATCGCGCCCGCGAGGGCGCCCGTCAGCAGGACGTTCAGACGATTCATACGACCTCCGATTAGGGTGCAGGGCACGAGGCCCCCCCAGGAACACTGCACCTGCACGCGTGAAAGTATCATCGGCGGGCAGAGGGGTTCAAGATTCTTTTGATCGGAATTCGGGGCCGGACGGGCAGGAGCCCCCCCGGGTGACGCGGGAGAGCGTGTCCCAGAACCCCGGGAACGACTTCCCGACGACGGCCGGGTCGGCGATGGCGATTCCGGGGAGGCGGAGACCGGCCAGGGCGAACGCCATCGCCATCCGGTGGTCCCCATGCGGGTCGATCACCGCCGGCCGCGGCGCGGCGGGGCGGATCGTCCACCCGTCCCCGTGCGTCTCGACCTCCGCCCCCAGCTTCCGCAGTTCCGCGGCGGTGTCGTTCAGGCGGTCGGTCTCCTTCACCTGAAGATTCGACGCGCCCCGCACCCGGCTCTCACCGGCCGCCAGGACCGCGAGGACCGCGAACGTCTGCGCGGAATCCGGCATCCCCGAAAAATCCGCCTCGACCCCCCGCAGGGCCCCCCCGGTGACCTCCACCCCCCCGTCCCGCTCCTCCACCCGGCACCCCATCCGCTCCAGGACCGCCAGGAACTCCAAGTCCCCCTGGAGCCCCCCCCTCCTCACCCCCTCCACCCGCACCCGCCCCCCCGCCGCCGCGGCCGCCCCGAAAAAGTAGTTCGCCCCCGTCGCGTCCGGCTCCACGTCGAATCCGGTCGGCCGCGCCGGCCCCGAGACCGTCCACGTCCCCGGACCCGCGTGCACCCTCACGCCGAATGCCCGAAGGGCCGCGACGGTCATGTCGACGTAGGAGGCGCTGGCGACGGGCCCGGTCGTGCGCACGGACAGGCCGGGAGGATCCACGGCCGCCCCGGCGATCAGGAGCGCCGAGAGGAACTGCGAAGAGACCGAAGCGTCCACGAGCACCCGCTTCGGGGTGAGTCCGAAGGATGCGAGGCGCAGGGGGGGGTACCCCTCCCGCCCCATCCAGCGGATCGCGGCGCCCAGGTCCGACGCCGCCCGTGCGAGAGGCCCGATCGGGCGCGCCCGGAGGCTCGCGTTCCCGTCCAGGAGGAAGTCCCCCGGAAGAGCGAGGCAGAGGCCGATCATGAACCGGAAGGCGGTCCCGCTCCCGCCGAGATCCAGTTCCGCGCGCTCCGCCTGTGCGGGTCCGCGGACGCGGATCTCCCCCGGCGCGATCCCGACCTGTGCGCCCAGTCGTTCGACCGCCTCCGCGCAGCGCCGGACGTCCTCGTTGTCCCCCCACCCGCGAATCGTCGACTCCCCGTCTGCAAGCGCCGCGAGGCACAGCGCGCGCTGTGTCCACGACTTCGAGCCCGGGACGCGCACCGTCGCGTCCAGCGGGCCGCTGGGAACAACCGGGAGCGGCTCCGGCGCCATGCGCACGACTCCAAAAAAAAATCCCCGCCACGCGGCGGGGATGGGTGTTCCGAAGGCCTACTTCTTGTCGTAGTACCGGATCGACCGCAGGATCATCTCGATCTCCTCCCCGGAGTGCTTCCCGTCCATCTTCTCCTCGCCGGGAGCGCACGCCACCACCAGCTGGTAGGTGTCCTTGCTGTCCCGCTTGCCGACCATGACCCGGAGGTAGTGCGATCCGCCGTACTTCTTGTGCTCCCCGTAGGTCGAGAACTCGTAGAAGTCGCCGCACGGATACGACCGCTTGGCCGTCTCCTTGGTGTTCTTCAGGTTCTTGTAGTCGTTCGTCGTGAGATCCTCAAACAGCGCCTTCGCGAACCCCTTCGTGCTCGTGGGCGAACCTTCCCAGGTCCCGATCTTGAATTTTCCCATCGTGTCGTACCGGAACCCGTAGACCCGGACCAGCGGGGGCGACTTCTGGGGGTCGCCGTTCGGATTGTCGGCGGCCCACTTCGTGAACAGGAACACCACGCCGTCGTCGTCCTTGAACCAGGTCGGTTCCCAGGCGCCGGCGCCGACGATCTTCCACTGATCCTTCCCCTTGGGCTTCGTCACCTTGACACCGAAGGTGTCGTTGTCGAAGACGTCCGTGTCGCCGGGTTTGCCGTCTTCGGCGATGGCGGGACGGTGAAGCACGACGGCGGCCAGCGCTCCCGCGGCGAGCGCGAGGGGCAGGTACTTCTTCACGTTAGCCTCCCTGTAATGGATGTGTTCCTGGAGAACGAAGCGATTATAGACGGTGCAGGCTCCCCGCCTAGTGCAATTCGTCATCGTCCGCGGCGGGGACGGGAAATCGGGCGCCACCAGATCCCGGAGTCCCAGGGGTCGTCCCAAGGACGCCCGTGCACGTAGATCGTTTCAGGCCGCCAGGCGGATTGAAGCATCCGGTCGATCAGCGCATCGTGGGCGCCGGCGTCGCGGAGGAGGAGGACGTCGGCGACCGTCAGATAGAAGCGCGATCCGGAGGCCTCGATGTCGTGCAGGATGTCCGGAACCGGGCGCCCGGCGCGGACCTGGGCTTCCACATCGGCGACGGTCAGCCTGGCCGGCGGGGCGGCGGCACAGCCTGCGGCGAGCGCCGCGCCGAGAAGCGCCGCCGCGCGCTTCACTTCGGCTGTTCCCTGTTCCGCCACCAGCGGATCCAGTCCGCGGCCGAGTCGCCGAAATCCTGCCCCGTGGCCTTGCGGAGTCCGGAGAGCGCGGCCGAGCGGATGCGGGGGGCGGTGTCGCTCAGTTCCCCGATCAGGTAGTTCACGACGTCCGGAACGTCGCCGAGCCCTCCCAGGTACTCGATCAGCACGGGTTTGAGGCTGGTCGACTCGGTCCGCGCCGCCTGGATCAGCGCCGCGGCGGCCCCCGCGTCCTTCCTGCGGGCGAGCTCTTTCGCCGCGTTGCGGCGGGTCATCATGTCGTCGCTCTGGAGCGACCTGAGCAGCCGGGCGAGCGCCTCGTCCGGGTCGGCCGGCTCCTCTTCCGCGGCCTTCCGGATGTGAAATGTTCCACGCTCCGTGCCCTCGGCCACGGCTCTCCAGTCGACGTCGTCGGCCAGCGGGGCGAGTCCGAACTCCGCGCCGACCTCGTGGACGGGGAGGAATCGATAGTAGATCTCGAGGTTGAGGACGTTCATGGCCGTCGCGTAGACACGTCCGCCGAAGGATCCGTCGCTGGTGACCGGGTCCCAGGAGCCTCGCGCGTGTCCACCCTTGCGCTGCGCCGGCAGCGTGCAGGCTCGCATCTTCCTGTTCCAGTCCTCCCAGTCCTTCCCGCCGTGGTGGAACATCGCCAGGGTGGCGTTGTAGGTGTAGTACAGCGACCAGTGCGTCTTTCCGGGCGCGGCCGCCAGCATGGTCCAGTGGTCGCAGTGCCCCCAGGTCGCGTCGTAACGCGGCGGCGCCTCGCGCACCACGCGCGCGAACTTGTCCTCCAGCACCTGGTCCTCCGCCATCCCGAGGTAGAGCCGCGTCACCCATCCCGCGGCGACCATCGCGTTGCACCCGGGCGACACCCGCTGGTTCGGCGGCTCCACGTCATACCCGATCGTCCCCGCTTTCAGGTCCGTCACCAGCTCCATGAAGCGCCGCGCGCGCTCCCACGTCCTCTTCGGAACCGAAAGCCCGGCCGCCCGTGCGCTCCGCAGCAGGATCACCTGCCACGACGTCACGCTGGTGTCGCTTCGCCCCGTCCGCCCGTAGGAGTAGTCCCAGCCCCCCTCCTCCTGCTGCGCCGCGACCACGGCGTTCACGGCCCGCTGCGCGTGCGCCTTCAGCCGGTCGTCGTGCGTCATCGAATAGGCCTCGACGATCGCAAGCCCGCCGAATCCGTGGCTGTACATCGCGCGCTCCTGCTCGCGCGCGCCCGAGACCACGAATCCGTCCGCCCGCTGGATCCTGCACAGGAAGCGGAGTCCGCGGTCGACGACGTCGCAGTACGGGTGCCGAACCCGTTTCCCGTCGATCTGGGCTTCCCCCGCCTCGCGCCTGTCTCCGGCGTGCGAGAACCCGGCGCCGAGAAAGGCGAGCGTCGCCAGCCCCGTCACGGAACTCCGGTAGGCGTCGAAATACGTGGACCAGTAGTCGTTGCGCCCGTCTTCGCACTTCTGCCCCGCCGGGCACTTCCGCGAGAACCCGCCCATCTCCCATCCGCCGTCGTCGGACTGGTGCTCCGCAAGCCAGGCGAGCCCGTCGGCCACCGCCTGCTCCGAAACCCCGTCTCCGCCGTACCGCTCCAGGGCGCTCCCCCGCCCCGCCCCTCCGCGGCCGGCGTAGATGCCGCTCAATCCTTCGCCGCCGCCGGCGGGGACGAGTTCGACGACCTTCATGGGAAGCGACGGGACGCTGCCGTCCGAGGGCGGCGGGAACTCGAGGCGGGGCGGCTGCTGCGTTCCGGCATCGGCGGGAAGGTCCGCGACCGCGCCGGGGGGAGGCGAGTCCTCGGATGCGCTGCCGTCGACGCCGTTGTCCTGGTCTCCCTCGAGGGCGCCTCCGGGAGGGCTCAGGCGGAGTGCGAGCCGGAACATCTGCCCGACGCGCTCGTTCCCGGCGAAATAGACGACGTTCATCATGACGACGGCGGCGAGGAGGTGGAGGGCGAGGGAGACGGCCCACGCGGGGCTTCCGAGAAGCCAGCGGCGGACGTCGCGCGCCTCCACGCGGTCGAGTTCGGCGCTCCTCCGGGCCGCCTCCGCGATCGGTTTCCGCCGGGCGAGCCCCCGGACGCCCCGCGGCACCTTGCCCTGGGGCCCCAGCGGCTTCTTCACGCGGACCGCCGGCGCCTTCTTCTTCCGCGGCCGGGTGCCGGGAGGGACTGCGTTCATCCGCGCGAGGAAGTCCGCGACGGTGCGGGGAGGCGGCTGAGGTGTGGGTGCGTCCATGGGTGTCTCCGGTCCCCCCCGGGTCCCGTTACTTCTTCTTCCCTTCCTTGAGACGGTTCCGCCAGGAACGCCACGCGGTCGCGGAACGCTCCATCGTCTGCTCCCCGCTGATCGCCGTGAGGGCGGTGTGGGCCGCCCGCGCGATCCGTTCGTCTCCGCTGTCCACCTCGGAGATCAGGTACTCGATCACCTCGTCGGATTCCCGGTAGGCGCCCAGGTACTCCACGAGGACCGGCCGCAGACTGGTCGGCTCGGTCTTCGCCGCGTGGATCAGCGCCGGGATCGCCGAGACCTCCGCCTTCTGCGTCAGCGCCTTCGCGGCATTCCGGCGCGTCATCATGTCGCCGCTCGCCAGGTCCGCAATCAGCGCGGCCGCGTCCTTGGTCGGCTTCGGCGGCTCCGGCTTCGCCTCGGGCTCCACGGGCTCCGTCCGGCTCCCGTCCTCCCTCCCCGTCACCTCCGAGAACTTCCCCTTGCGCGCGTCCTCCAGCACCTGGTCCCACTCCGTGTCCGACACCAGCTTCGCCAGCCCGAAGTCGCTTCCGACCTGGTAGCACGGCAGGTACCGGTAGTACACCTCGAGGTTCATGATGTTGAACGCCGTCGTGTAGACCCGTCCGCCCCACTGCCCGTCCCAGACCACCGGATCCCACGACCCTTTCCGGTGCCCCGTCTTCGCCTGCGTGACCAGCGTGCAGGCGCGCATCTTCGCATTCCACTCGTCCCAGGCCTGGCCGCCATGGTGGAAGAGCGCCAGCGTGGCGTAGTAGGTGTAGTAGAGGGACGCGTGCGATTTCCCGCGCCGGTTCTCCAGCCGGCCCCAGTTCGCGCAGTGACCGGCCTCCTCGTCGTAGCGCGGGGGCGCGCCGAGAATCTGGTCGACCATCTTCTTCGACAGATCCTGGTCCTCCGGCATCCCGAGGTAGGCCCGCGTCGCCATGCCGATGGCGATCATCGCGTTGCACCCGCGCGTCACCCGCGTGGGCGGCCCCTGGACGCAGTAGGCGATGTTCCCGGTCTGGTAGTCCGTGCTCGCGTGCGTGAACTTCCGCGCCCGGTCCCACGCCCTCTTCGGAACCGCCAGATTCGCCGCCCTCGCGCTGCGGAGGCACATCACCATCCAGCTCGTGATCGAGATGTCCCCGCGGCCGCTCTGCACCGGGCCGTAATCCCAGCCGCCGTTGTCCTGCTGGGTGTCGACGATGAGATTCACGCAGCGCTGCGCCGGCCCCCGCAGTTCCGGGTCGTGGGTCATCGAGTATCCCTCGACGAGGGCGAGGGAAGCGATGCCGTGGACGTACATGTTCTGGTTGTCGGAGGGGTCGATGAGGCCGTCCTTGCCCTGCTCGCGCACCAGGTACTTGAGGGCCCGGGCGACCGTGGAGGTGTAGGCGTGGACCGCCGGGGCGCCCTCCCCCTGCGGCCTGAGGTGGTCGTCCTTGTGCGAGTACCCCGCGCCGAGGAACGCCAGGATCGAGAGCCCCGTCGTCGCTCCCGTGTACTCGGACATCCCGCGGTCGTCGCTGCCGCACGAATCCCCGCGCGGGCATCCCCGCTCATACCCGTCGGCCAGCCACGCCCCGTTCTTCTCCTGGTGCCGCGCCAGCCACTCCAGCCCGTCGATCACCGCCTGCTCCGACTGCCCGTCGCCGCCGAACTGGCGAAGCGCCGATCCCCGCCCTGCCCCGCCCCGGCCGGCGTAGATCCCTCCCGGGCCTTCCTTGCCCGAGGTGTCCGACGCGTCCACGCGCACGGGCGCCGTGCTCGTGATGACCCCCGGGTCCTTCGGCGGCTCCGCCACGGGGGCCGGCGACTCCGGCTTCTCCGGATCCTTCGGGCCTTTCGGGGCGGAATCCTCGTTGTCCTTGCCGTCGATTCCGGTGTCCTGGTCCCCCTGCTGGTTGCCGCCCGGAACGGAGGCCCGCAGCGTCATCCGGAACATCTGCCCGACCTTCTCGGACTGCGTGAAGTACACGACGTTCATGAGGACGACGGCGGCCACGAAGTGAAGCGCGATGGAAATGGCCCACGCCGGGCTGCGGGTGATCCAGCTCCCGACGTCCCGGATCTCCTCCGCGTCCCATTTCTTCGCGCGCTCGCTCGCCAGCTCTCCATGCATCGCACGGGTGAGGCCGCGGATCCCTGCGGGGACCTTCCCGCGCGGGACGAGCGCCTTCTTCACGCCGCCCCACTTCCGCCGCTTCGGCACTCCCGGCTCCGTTGTCCCGCCCATGGCTCTCGTCTCCGTTGTTCCCGATCAGCGCTTCTGCGTGGCCCACCAGGCCGTCCACGCCTCGGCGGTCGCGTGGGTCTCCCCGGTCACCGTCGACAGCACCTTCATCACGACATCCCGCACCCCGTCGTCGTCGAGGAGAGCGACCAGTTCGCCCGGAAGTTCCGGTCTGTCGCCGAACGCGGTCAGGTCCTGGACCATCAGGCGTTTGGCGCTCGTCCGTTCGGCGCGGATGGCGGCGAGGAGGGCGGGCAGCGCCGAGGCGTCCTTCCTCCGGCAGATTTCCCGTGCGGCCTCTCGGCGGACCCGCATGTCCTGGGACCGGAGGAGGACGGCGAGTTCCGAGGGCTCCGTGACATCCGTGACCGGCTCCGGTTTCGGGGAGGAGACCCGAAGCGGATCGGCGCCGGCTTTGAGGGACGGGGTGAAGCGGTAATAGACTTCGAGGGAGAGGACGGCCATCGCGGTCATGTACTGGCGGCCGGCCTGTTCGGCGTCGCGGCCGATCGGCGGCCAGGAACCGTCCGCGCCGCCGGAGCGGCACTGCAGTGCGAGCAGTTCCCGTTTCATCGCGTCGTTCCACGGGCGCCAGATGTTGTCCGGGGACGTGACGAGGCAGAGGCCGGAGTAGTAGACCGAGTAGATCGTCCGGCCGTAGTCGGAGGCGTCGCCGGGCGCCCGGCGGGAGAAGAGCGGCGGGTTGTCCGCGAGCGTCCGGACGAGCGCGGCGTCGAGCCCCTGGCCGATCGCCCCGAGATTGCGCAGGCTGTACAGCCCCGCGGCCTGCGTGGCGAGCGTGCCGCCGTCGCGGACGT
>JABWAY010000480.1 GCA_013360825.1 Candidatus Brocadiia bacterium
AGACGACGCGGTTTTCGACGGCCTGCAGGGAGGAGACCGGAATCGATGTCGGTGAACATCGATGAGGATCGACGACGCCGCAGGACGTTGAAAGACGCGGGGATGGATGGCACAAGAGCATCGTGGAGTGACTCAGCTTGACGCGTCCGACTCCCGCCGTGTTTCCTCCCGGACCAGCAGCGCAATCTGGGGGCAGAGGGCCTCGAGCAGGGTGCGATCGGCGGGGCCGGGGGAGGTCCCGGCATCGGTGCCGGAAACGACCAGGACGCCCGCGACCTCGCCATCGCGCCGGAGGATCCCGGCCCAGGCGTGCCCGGCAGGGCCTGACGAGGATCCCTCCAGCGCCCGGGTCGCCGCGGCGTCGTCGGCCCCGGACGGGCCGGGGATCCCCTCGGCGGCATCAAACAGCCAGCGGACCGGGCGGCCCGCGATCGTCCGGTAGAGCGTGGCGCGCTGCCCGGAAATCGCTTCCCGCACCCGCGCCAGCGCACGTTTCAGGCGCTCCGCGGGAGCGTCCTGTGCATGCGCGCCGTCGAGCATGATCTGGAGGAGCATGCGCATCGTGCGGTAGTCGCGGCTGGGTTCGCCGGAGAAGATCCCGCGAAGTTCGTCCGTCTGCCCGTGTTCCTTCTCGAGTTCGGGGGACCAGAGGGTGACGCGGTCGCGTCCGGCGTGCTTGGAGCGGTAGAGGGCGGCGTCGGCACGCCGCACGAAGTCCTCCTGCGTCGCGTCGCGCGCCGGGTCAAATGTCGCCGCGCCGACGCTGACCGTGAGCCTGACGGGGCCTTCGGCGGCGAAAAACTCCTTCACCGCGTGGCGGAGGTTCTCGCCGACTTTCACCGCATCGGCTCCCGCGCAGTCCGGGAGCACGAGCGCGAATTCCTCGCCGCCATATCGCGCCACCAGGTCCGCCGGCCGTGTCCGCTGGCGGATCACCCGTGCCGCGCGCCGGAGCACCTCGTCTCCGACCGTGTGGCCGTGGTTGTCGTTGACGTGCTTGAAGAAGTCGAGGTCGAGCATGAGCAGCGAAAGCGGGGACCCCAGGGCGCGGACCCGCTCGATCTCGAAGCCGAGCGTTCTCTCGAAGTGCCGGCGGTGGGCCAGGCCCGTCAGCGAATCCTTGATCGCGTCCTGGTAGATCGCCGCATTCACGATCGCCGCGGCGGCCAGGTTTCCCATCGCCTGGTAGAGGGCGTAATCCTCGGGGGACAGCGGCTTTCCCGGATCGGGCCGGTCGATGTAGATCACCCCGAGGACGTCCCGTGTCGGTCGCCAGTTCCGTCGCCTCTCGCCCCCCCCGCCCTTCTCCCCCCGCAGGTCCGTCATCACCATCGGGAGGCAGAGCGCCGCCCCGATCCCGAGTCGCACGATGCTCGAAGAATCGGTCAGCCCCGGCAGCTCATCCACGTTCTGCACGTAGACGCACCGTTTGTCGGCCAGCGCCCGTTTCACCAGCGTCGTCGAGACGTCCGGCATCGACTGTGCCGTCGCCGGTGCACCTCCTTCCTTCTTCCCGACGCGCATCGAGAGATTGCCGGCATCGTCGAGGAGGAAGAGAAACCCGCGCGCGCCGCCGATCAGCTCCACCGCGGCGGTGACGATCGATTCGAGAATCTCGTCGAAGTCCAGCGTCGCCAGGAGGCGCGAGACGCTGGCCAGCGTGTGGAGCGACATGTTCCGGCGGCGGACCCGGGTCGCTTCGGAGAGGGCGGTCGGGTCAGGGGGGAGGGGGGAGTTCATGGAGGGCCCGGGAGCCGTGAAGATGGTAGGCCTGCCCGGAAGCCGCAATCAAGCGCTTTCCGGGCGCTGAGCCGGCATCTGCTATTCTCGTCCGAGAATGTCAGGCGGCGACGAGTGGATTCAGGAGATGGTCGACCGCGGTCTGCTCACGCCCGAGCAGGCCCGGGCTGCGCTCGCCGGCGACGGGGCGACCCCGCCGACGTTGCCGCCTCCCGCGGCGTCCGCAGGTTCGGCGCCGGTGTTTCTCTCGTGCGCTCCCTGCGGGCAGGTCTTCACCGCTGCGTTCGCAGATCCGGCCCGGCTCCCGGCCTGCCCGGCGTGCGGCGGGCCGACCCGACTCGTGCAGCTCGGCGGTCACCTCGTGTCGCCGCTGACCCC
>JABWAY010000116.1 GCA_013360825.1 Candidatus Brocadiia bacterium
CACCTGCGAGACGCTCTCGGGGGCGATGGTGTTCTGGACGAAGGCGTACGGTTCCGGCTCCGGCGGCGGCTTCTCCGAGCGTCTCCAGGTCCGGGTCCGTGATTAACAGCAGGGTCCTTCAGTGAATTCTGCCGGGCCCCGGGCAACCCCCGGGGCCCGGTTCATTTCGCAGGGCGTGGGTGCAGGACGCGCCCGCAACCCTACCGGATCTTCACCCCCGGCGGCGCGATCGGCTTTCCCTTCTCGTCCACCGACTTCACCACCTCGAAGTCGCTCCCCTTCAGTTTCTTGATCGCCCGCAATTTCTCGTCATCCCACCGCTTGTCCGGCGCACCGGACAGGAACCAGTCGCTTCCGTTGTCCGCCAGGATCATCCCGTGCTTCTTCAGCGCGCGGAGGATCGTCTCGACCTCCTTCGGGAAGCCTTTGATCTCGAAGGATGCCTTGAGGCGGACGCGGCAGCCCATGGGCGGGAGCGCCGCCTCGGTGCCGTGGCCGGCGTGGTGCGAGGCCGGGAACCAGTACTCCTTGCGGGTGCGGCGGGCGGTGAAGCGGATGGCGTGGTCGATGGCGCCGCGTTCGACTTCCTCGTAGCGGACGAGGCCGGGGAAGATGGCGAGGCCGGCGGCGTCGGCGGAGGTCCATCCGTCGCGCCGGCGGTCGTTCGTCTTGAGGTCCCAGATCGCGCCGGAGCCGGCCTTCCAGCCGCCCTTGTCGACGGGGAAGACGTGGTAGAGCTCGTAGAGGACGCGGTTGTCGCGATCGATCATGATCACGTGGCGGTCCCCGTCTGAGTCCTTCCCGCCCTCGATCGGCGGGTCGGCGGGGATCGGGTAGGGCTCCTTGTCCGATTCGTCGGGGTACTCCCACTCGACGATCTTCTGTTTCTTCGCGTTTCCCGGCACGACCACGTACGGGATCCCGTACTGGGTCCCGAAGTCCGGGTGGAGCGTCCGGTCGCGCCCGATGGAGTCGATGATCGCGTCGGAGCCGGGGTCGACCTGGAACCGCGAGATGTCCCAGTGCCAGGGATTGTCCGGGGGGAAGACCTGAAATCGCGGGCCGAGGTCTTCGTTGGCGGCGGCGGCGGCGAGGGTCAGGAAGGCGGCGAGCGGGAGGGTGCGTTTCATTGCTGAAGTGTAACCGGTGCCGGCCGGGGAGTTTTCCGGGGCGTGAGGGGCGGGGTTTTCGGGACAAGGCCGCGGGGGGCGTGGTCCAATGTGCGGATGCCGCATCACCCTCCCGAGCCACCCCCGCCCCCGCCCCCGCACCACCGGCCGCACCATCGCGAGGGAATGGACTCCATGAACGACGAGGAGGTGCTGCGGTTCGCGCCCCCCGAGATCCGGCGGGTCTGGAAGCGGATCGTTTCGCTGGAGGGGCAGGTGGCGGAGGTGCGCGAGGCGCTGCAGCGGATCGAGGACCTGCTCCGTCAGGGCGGGAAGCGGTGAACCTGCCGGGCGAGCTGGCCCGGCTGGTGGAAGGGAACGCGTGGACGTTCGGGCCGGTGGCGACGGCGCTGCGGGTCCTGGACCTGACGGTCGAGCGCGGTGCGGACCCGGAGGAGTTCTGGGAGCCGCTTCTCGAGCAATGCCCGCGGATGGCGCCGCTGGGGTACTGGCGGGAGGCGCGACGGAGCGGGGGGCATGCGCTGGGGGCGCTGCGGGAGGACTGTCTGCGCCGGGTGGAGGCGATGGCGGGGCAGGTGGGGGGGCATCTCCCTGAATCGGGCCAGGTGCTGATCGTGGGGCACGATGCGGAGATCGACGCGCTGTTGAGTCACGAGTGGCCGGGGCGGGAGTTCCGGTATCTGGTGCTGGAAGGGAGTCCGGACGTGGAGTCTCCCGGGACGCACGCCCGCCGGCGGTTTCGGCCTGCGGGGGTCCGGCTCGGCCCGCCGTTCAGATTTCCGCAGCTCGAGGAGGCGCTGGACTGGGCGGACGTGGCGGTGCTGGCCGGAATGGTGATCCACCGGCAGAACCTGCTGGGTCCGCCGCAGCTGCGGCCGTTTCTGGCGAGTGCGCGGGAGCAGGTGGACCGGGTGATTCTCTGCGCGGTGAATGAGCGCCGGATGACGCTCGGGGAGGGGTCGCCCCGGCGGTACTCGGACGATTTCCGTCCCTACCTGTGGCAGACCGGGGTGACGCATCTGGTCAGCGAGTGGCCGCCGGGGCGGAGCGGGACGTCGCTCGGGTGGCTTCCGATGCCGCCGGATGAGCCGGACCCGGCGCCGGCGGGGGAGGGGGGCGCCCCGTGATCGACCTGTCCGTCGTGCTGGCGCTGGTCGGCGGGGCGACGCTCGCGATCGCGGTGCTGCCGTCGCGGAAGGAGCCGATCGCGCTTCTGGCCGCCGCGGGAATTCTCGTCTTCGGCCAGCTGCGCGGTTTCTTTCCCGCGGACCGGGCGCTGCAGTCGATTTCGATGCCGGTGATCCTGATCCTGCTGTCGATCGGCGTCTTCGCGGAGGTGTTTTCCGAGTCGGGGCTGTTCGAGCGGCTCTGCCGGGCGTTCGCGATCCGGGTCGGCGGGAGCCGGCGGGCGCTGGTGCTGGCGTTTCTGGCGCTGACGTTTTTCCTGTCCGCGTTTCTCAACAACCTGACCTGCCTCTATGTCCTCCTCCCGCTCATGATCGGCGCGATGCAGGCCGTCGGGATGGGGCCGCTGCCGCTCCGGCGCACGACGGTCGCGATCGTCATCGCCAGCAATCTCGGCGGAGCGAGCACGATGATCGGGGACTTCCCGAACATCCTGATCGCGCGCTCGCAGTCGATCCCGTTCCTGGCGTTCCTCGGGTGGATGTTCCCGGCGTGCCTCCTGCTCCTCGGCGGGCTCGCCGTTCTCGCGCGGGCGCGGGACCGGAGCGAGCCGGCGCCGCTCGAGCGGGGACTGCTGGTCGCGATGATCCGGCAGCAGGCCGCGGCGCTCCCGGTCGACCGGCGGCTGCTCATCCCCGCCGTGGCGATGTTCGGGATCCTGATCGGCGGGCTGATCCTCACCTCGTGGTGGCCGTTTCCCCCGGAGGTCCTCGCCCTGGCCTGCGCCGCCGTCTGCATCTGGGCGCTTCCCCGCCCCCAGCACTGGCTGACGCGCGTCGACGTGCAGAGCGCGCTGTTCATCTCCTGCCTGTTCCTGTTCGCGGGGGCGATCCAGGCGACGGGAGCTCTCGATCTGGCCGCGCGCGGCGTCGTCCACGCCACGCAGGGGAGTCCCTACCTGCTCTCGGCCGCGGTGATCGGCCTCGCCTGCCTCCTGACCGCGGTGTTCTCCGCCGGGCCGACGACCGCGGCGCTGATCCCTGCGGCGGCCGCGATGAAGGACCAGCTCCCGGGGCACATGATCTGGTGGTGCCTCTCCCTCGGCGTCCTCGCGGGGTCGAGCGCGACGCTCCTCTCCGCGACCGCCGGGCCGGTCGCGGTGAACATCGTGAAGGCGCGGACCGGCGTCGAGGTGACGTTCGGCGACTTCCTCCGGCTCGGCTGGAAGGCCGCGACCTTCTTCGCCCTCGCCTCGATCCTCTACATCTGGCTCCGGCTCTCCGCCGGGTTCTGATCAGGCGCCGTCGCGCAGGCCGCGGGCCGGGGGCTCCTCCAGCCACCGGCAGTCCTCGACCGTCAGCGCCGGGACGCCGAAGTCGAGTTCGACGGTCCCCGTGAGCACGAACGGCTTGACGTGCGTGAGACGGCGGCAGAAGGCGGCGTACGCGTCCGGGAAAAAGGTCGTCTCGTAGATCGCGCTCGTGTCCTCGAACGAGACGAACTCCATCGGCTCTCCCGCCTTCGTCTCCACCACTTTCCCCGTCACCCACCAGCCGACCGTCCGGATCCGCCGCCCCGCGTGCGCCGCGAGGTCCGACCCTTTCACCGGGTCCACCGCCGCGATCGCGCGCTCGTAGAGCGAGAGCGGGTGCCGCGACATCAGGAATCCCAGCGTCTCGATCTCCTGCGCCAGCATCTCGCGCTCGGTATGGGAGGGGGGGCGGGGAAGTGCCGATCCGGTGTCGGGGAAGAGATCGCCGGAGGGGGGCGGGGGCGGGGCGGCGCGCCAGAGCAGGGCGGCGCGGGAGAGGCCGCCGGAGAGGGAGTCGAGGGCGCCGGCGCGGATGAGGAGGCGGAGGTCGGCGGGGTCGATCCGGGCGCGGCGCCGGAGGTCGTCCAGCGACCGGAAGACGCCGTCTTTCCCGCGGGCCTCCAGGACCGCCTCGACCGCGCCGTCCTTCAGCCCCTTGATCTGCAGGAATCCGGCGCGCACGGTGTCGTCCGCGCCGCTCCAGCCGCGCCGGCTCGCGTTGACGTGCGGTGGCAGCACGCGGAGTCCCATGCGCCGCGCTTCCGAGACATACGCGAACGTCGAGTAGTACCCGCCCTGGTTGGAGATCACGGCGGCGATGAACTCGGCGGGGTAGTGGGTCTTGAGCCAGGCGGACTGGTAGGAGACGAGGGCGTAGGAAGCGGAGTGGGGTTTGCAGAACGAGTATCCGGCGAACGACCCGATCATTTCCCAGACCGCCTCGACGGTTTCCGGGGCGACACCGCGCGCGGCGCAGCCGTCGGCGAACTGCCGGCGGGCGTCCTCGAGTTTCGCCCCGTGGGCCTTCTTGGAGAGGATCTTCCGGAGGCCGTCGGCTTCGGCGGCGGAGAACCCGGCGAGGGCCATGGCGACCTTCGAGACGTCCTCCTGGTACGACATGATGCCGTACGTCTCGGCGAGGAGGTCGCCGAGGACGGGGTGGAGCGGTTCCCAGGTGCCGCCTTTGAGGCGGCGGATGTATTCGCGGATGAACCGGTTGGCGGCGGGGCGGATGATGGAGGAGTGGATGACGAGGTGGGCGAAGTCGCCGGCGCGCGTCTTTTCCTGGAGCTGGCGCATGGCGGGGGATTCGACGTAGAAGACCCCCATGGTGCGGCCGTCGCGGACGAGGTCGACGGTCGCGGGGTCGAGGTGCGGTTTCCAGTCCGGGGTGTCGACGGTGCGCCCGGTGTTGTCGCGCACGGCCTGGAGGGCGTCGCGGATGACGGCGAGCGACCGGTTGCCGAGGAGGTCGATCTTGACGAGGCCCATCTCCTCGGCGCCGTCCTTCTCCCAGTGCACGATCGGGACCCCTTTCGGGGCGATGCAGGTCGGGACGCGTTCGGAGAGCGCGCCGGGGGCGAGGACGATCCCGCCCGGGTGGACGCTCAGGTTGCGCGGGATCCCCTGGAGGCGGCGGGCGAGCCGGAAAATCTCCGGCCAGGGCGGGAGCGGGGTCCACCCGCGGAACATCGGGTGTCCGGCGATGTCGTCCAGCCCGCCGCCGTGCCAGAACCACGGCATCCGCCCCGTCACGCGCTGGATCTCCGCCTCCGGGAGCCCGAAGACCTTCGCCGTCTCGCGCACCGCCATCTTCGGCCGGAACGCGACGTGGTTCGCGATCATCGCCGCCCGCCCCGCGCCGTGGTCGCGCAGCACCCCCTCGATCACCGCGTCCCGCTCGTCCCACGCGAAGTCGATGTCGATGTCGGGCGGATCGGTCCGCCCCTCGTTGAGGAACCGCTCAAAAAAAAGATCGTGCTCGACCGGGTCGACCTGCGTGATCCCCAGGCAGTACGCCACCACGCTCGCCGCCGCCGACCCGCGCCCGCAGGTCCGCGCCGCCCGGCGCGATATGTCCCGCACGAGCAGAAAATAGTCCGTGAACCCCTTCGCATGAATCAGCCCCAGCTCCTTCACGATCCGCGCCCTCACCGTCTCCCCGAACTCCCCGTACCGGTGGCGCGCCCCTGCCCAGGTCTCCTGCGCCAGAAGCGCCGCGGGGTCGTCGCAGGGGTATCTGGGAAACAGAAGGGAGGTGTCGGGCGAAAACCGGCAGAGGTCGGCGACGCGGTCGACGTTGGCGACGGCGTCGGGGATGTGGGCGAGGAGCCGGCGGACGTCGGCGGCGGGCTTGAACCAGGCCTCCGGGGAGACGAGCCCGATCGGGGGGAGGGTGGAGAAGGTCGCGTTGAGGGCGATGGCGCGCAGGAGGCGGTGGACTTCCCATCCGGACTTCTCCGCGAACCACACGTCGCCGGTCGCGACGGGAGGAAGGTCGAGGGTCAGGGCGGAGGCGGCGGCGAACGGCGCGGTGGCGCGGACCTCGGCGAACAGGTTTTCCGGGCCGGCGGGGAGGAGGGCGGAGAGGAGGTCGAGCGAGTCGGAGAGGACGACGAGCCCGTCGCGGTCCCGCGCCAGCGCTTCGAGGAGACGGAATTCCGGGTCGGAGCCGTGCGCGGTGAGGAGCCGGCAGAGGGCGGCGTATCCGGCGGCGTTGCGGGGGAGGAGGACGGCGCGGTCGCGTCCCTGGGCGAGTTCGGCGCCGACGATCGGGCGGACGCCGTGTTCGCGGCAGGCCTCGAGAAAGGCGGGGAGGCCGTGGAGCCCGTCGCGGTCGGTGAGCGCCATCGCGTCGAGTCCCGCGGCTTTCGCCGTGCGGACGAGCGCGTCGGGGGTATCGACGCCGCGGCCGAGGGAGAAGCAGGAGTGGACGTGGAGGGGGATCATGTTAGGCCTTTGTTAGATCGCGGAGTGTACACGATCCGGCCGCGGGAACCGTCTTCCGGACCGACCCGCGCTCAGCGCGGCGGGCGGGTCTGCGACCCGAAGTACCCGTGGCGGAGGAGCCAGGGCCAGGTGAGAAGCGTCACGCAGCAGCGCGCGGCGGCGCCCATCTCGCGCCGCCATTCGTCGTCCTGGCGGATTTCGAGGCTTCCCTGGTTGAACCGCATCGGGTTGCCTGCCACGGTGTGATCCAGTTTCATCGAGGCGCGGTCGTTCCTGAGGAATCCGAGGTCGGGCGACGATTCGCCCATCCATTCCAGGATTCCGGTGAGCGTCCCCGCGGGATCCCGGGCCAGGTCCTCGTACCGCACCCGCCGGTACGGCGAGCGGGGGCCTTTCAGCCAGGGAACCAGGAAACTCGCGACGTTCGAGGCGAGGGCGCTTCGGATCGGGCCTTTCAGCGGCATGAGCGACCGGCGCTCCCCGGTTTCCGGGCGGACGCGTCTGCGCTGCCAGGAGTGGGCGACGGCGCGGCTGTCCCGGACGAGATGGAGGATGCGGACGTCGAACTCCGGCAGCCGGCGCAGGAGGAATCCGCGGACGGGGAATTTCGAGGAGTCGATGATCCAGCGGGCGCCCGAGATTTTGCGGACCGCCCGGTACATCGCGATGATCCCCCTGTCGTAGGCCTCGCGGTCGGCGCGCGGGCGCCCGCGTCCGGGCCAGGGGGTGTACCGGTTCCCCTCGATCAGCGGGTGGAGCCGCCGCATCTCGTCCGGGCCCGGGGCGCTGCCTTCCGGAAAGGCGTCCCGGAGGACGGCCTGCCAGAACGGGCAGGTGCGGAACGGCGCGCCGCACCCGCAGAGCTGGTTCTGGCCGTAAGCCCAGGTCCAGACCCAGAAGAACTCCCCGAGGGAGACGCATCCCTGCGCCTGGCCGAGGAGGCGGTCGAGAAGAGTGGATCCGCTGCGGCCGGCGCCGGCGATGAGGAGGACCCTGACGGGCGGTTCCGGGGCCGAGGAAGAGGCGTTCACCGGGTCTGCTCTGCAGGAGGATCCGGACGGTTCACCCGAGACCGTGCGGCCGCCACGCAGCACGTCACATGTATCCGTCTCTGCGAAGCGTCTCGAGCCCGCCGCCGTCGTCCTTGTCCTGCGCGCGGCCGGAGCGTTCCGCGATGTTCCGGAACTTGCCGCTCTTGAGCTCCTCGATGATCTCCGGGACATCGCGCGCCTCGGACTCGACGCACTGCGTGCAGGGGCCGCAGCCGAGCGAGCGGTACCGCTTCCCGTCGCCGTGGTTGTAGTAGAGGGAGACGGTGGGGATCTGTTCGCGGTGGATGTATTCCCAGATGTTGAGCTCGGTCCAGTCGAGGAGCGGGTGGATGCGGACGTGGGTCCCGGGGGCGAACTCGGTCTTGTACTGGTTCCAGAACTCGGGGGGCTGTTCCCCGATGTCCCAGGAATTCCCCGTCGTGCGCGGCGAGAAGTAGCGTTCCTTCGACCGGCTCCCTTCCTCGTCGGCGCGTGCGCCGACGATGACGCCGGTGAACGGGTCGGTGTTGCGGTCGATCTCGTAGTGGCCGGTCGCGAGGTTGAGGCGCCGGCGCGGCCATTCGCCGCTGAGGGTGTTCTTCAGCGCCTCGGTTTTGAGGAGCCCGCAGCAGGTGATCCGGTCGACCGCGCCTTCCGGGAAGGTGCGCTTTGCCTCGAGGGCCGCCGTGTTCTGGCCGACGATCATGGTGAGCTTCCACTGCATCGCGAGCCGGTCGCGGTACGCGATCATTTCGGGGATCTTGTAGGACGTGTCGATGTGGACGAGCGGGATCGGGACGTGCCCGAAGAACGCCTTCCGCGCGAGCCAGAGGAGGACGGTGCTGTCCTTGCCGATCGACCAGAGCATGCAGAGCTGCCGGAACCCCGCGTAGGCCTCGCGGAGGATGTGGACGCTCCGGGCCTCGAGCTGGTCGAGGTGGTCGGCGGGGGGATCCGGGTCGCTCATGGGGTCACCAGGGCCTGTAGATGATGCCGCGGTCCTGCAGCAGCTGTTTGATCTGGGCGACGGCGTCCGGCGCGTCCGGATCCGGGATGACCAGGTCGTGCGGAATGTCCGTCGTCTTGTCCGCCCCCACCCAGAGGACGAGGATCCGGTCCGCGTCGACGGTCGTGCGGATCAGCGCCAGATCCTCCTGCGTCAGGTCGGCGGCCGTCACGAACAGGATCACCCCCGCGTCGAGCATGAGGTTCGCCACCTCCGCGAGCCGCCGGAGGTGCTCGGTCCGGTTCTCGTCCCCGCGCGTCAGGTCCGCATCGACCCCGTAGAGGACGTTCCCGATCCCGAGGAAGTAGACCACGTTCCCCAGCGCGAAAAGCGCCTGCTCGACATCCTTCGCGAGCCGCTTTCTCCCCGGCGCTTTCGTCCCGGTCAGCAGCACCAGCGTCGGCCGCTGGTGATACCCCTCGGCGCGCTGCTCGGCGGAGATCCGGCTCGGCTCCCACTTGAAATTGCGCAGCAGCACCTGGTCCCGGACGGTGCTGAGGCGGTCGGGGAGGGCCTCGCGGACGATCCCGCCCCCGCGGATCTCGAAGTCGTCGACGAGGACGAACCGGCTGGTCCCGGCCAGGTCGGCGGCGAGGTCGAACGCCATCGCGCGGCTCGTGCGGAGGGTGACTTCCGCCACCTCGTGCCGGTCGATCCGCGGCTTCTTCTCGTCGGCGACGAGCGTGGAAGCGTCGAGGACGCGGTGAATCTCCTCGAGCCGGACCGGGACGCGGGCGGTGCCGAGCTTGAGCATGTAGTCCTTCTGCTTCACCATCGGCTGCCGCCCGAGCCAGAAGACGCTGGCGCGGATCCGGGTCGTGACCTGCGGGCGGAGCTGTCCCGCCACCGTCGCCAGCTCCCCCCGGCCGACGTAGATCTGCTCGGTCAGCGTAAACCCGGCCGCTTCGCCCGCGCACGCCGACGTCAGCGGCGGCCGATGAAACGCCTCCACCGACGCGACCTTCGACTTCTTCCCCGAGGGGTAGAAGACGACCTCGTCCCCGACGGACACACGCCCGCTGTCGACGCTTCCCGCCACGATCCGTCGCTCGTCCCCCTGCTGGGTGAACTTGTAGACATCCTGCACCGGCATCCTGAACGGCTTTTCGGCATCGGGGGGATCGGCGCGGAAGCGATCGATCGTTTCGAGGACGGTGGGGCCCGTGTACCAGGGCATGGCGGCGGAGGGGCGGGCGATGTTTTCGCCTTCGCGGCCGCTGACCGGGACGAAGCCGCCGGGCTGGACGCCGAGGCGGCCGAGGAATTCCCGGTACTCGCTTTCGATCCGCGAGAAGACCCCCTGGTCGTAGCCGACCAGGTCCATCTTGTTGACCACGACGACGAGCTGGCGGATCCCGAGCATCGACATCATGTAGCCGTGCCGGCGCGAGTTCTCGCGGACCCCTTCCTTGGCGTCGATCACCAGGAGGGCCGCTTCGGCGCGGGCGGCGCCGGTGATCAGGTTCCGGAGGAATTCGATGTGACCCGGGGCGTCGATCAGGATGTACGGGCGGCGGGGGGTGCGGAAGAAGACCCGCGCCATGTCGATCGTGATTCCCTGGGTCTGTTCGTCCTTCAGGGCGTCGAGCAGGAAGGCGTACTCGAACGGTTTGCTGTTGCGGGCGCAGTTCGCCCGGACCTGCTCGAGTTTTCCCTCCGGCAGGGAGCCGGTGTCGGCGAGGAGGCGGCCGATCAGCGTGCTCTTTCCGTGGTCGACATGTCCCCCGACAACGAGGTGGAGGAGGCGGGGGTCGGCAGCCGGGGGGGCGGCGTTCATCGGGGGGGAGATGATAGCGGGGATTTGCGGCGGTGTGGACTGACTTTCCGCCTGCGCCGCGCCGATCGTTGACCGCCGGGCCGCCCGGCGGGCATCATCCCGTTCATGCCTGACCGCACGCGCGTCGACGCCTACATCGCAGGGGCCGCACCCTTCGCCCGCCCGATCCTGACGAAGATCCGCGAGGCCTTTCATCGCGGCTGTCCCGGGATCGAGGAGCGGATCAAGTGGGGGGTGCCGAGCTTCGAGAAACGTGGGCTGGTCGGCGGAATGGCCGCGTTCAAGGCGCACGCGACGTTCGGGTTCTGGCGCGGCGGCGAGCTGGAGGATCCTGCGGGGATTCTCAAGGGGCGCGACCGGGCGTCGTTCATGGCGGTCCGGGTGGAGGACATCGCGCAGTTGCCGCCCGTGCGGGTGCTGGCCGAATACGTCCGCAGGGCGGCGGCGCTGAACGATCTCCCGAAGCCGCCCGCTCCCCCGAAAAAAAAGAAGCCGGAGCTCCGGGTTCCTCCCGACCTCGCGAAGGCGCTCAAAGGGAACGCCCGGGCCCGGGCCGCCTTCGAGGGATTTCCGCCCAGCCACCGGCGGGAGTACATCGAGTGGATCACGGAGGCGAAGCGGCCGGAGACGAGGAGCCGGCGACTGGCGACGACTCTGGAGTGGCTCGCGCAGGGGAAGTCCCGGAACTGGAAGTACGAGAACTGCTGAGCGCCGTCGGTCGGCGGGGCGCAGCGGTGTCCCATCCCCCCGCCTTGTGCCCATGATCCGCATCCCATGAGCGCCCCCACCGGCACGGTCACGCTGGTCTTCACGGGCATCGAGAATTCCGGCGAGCTCTGGGAGCGGCTCGGGGCGGCGTTCGAGCCGGTGCTGGCCCTGCACCAGCGCGCGATCCGCGAAGCGCTGGCGGCTCGAGGGGGATACGAGGTCAAGGTCGAGGGAGACGCCTTCATGCTCTCCTTCGCGCGGGCGACGGAAGCGATGCAGTTCGCGCAGGAGGCGCAGGAGGGGCTGGCGCGTCAGCCGTGGCCCGCTTCGACGGGGGAGATCCGGGTCCGGATGGGAGTGCGCACCGGCGTGCCGATCTGTGCGCCGGACCCCGCCGGCCGGATGGACTGTTTCGGACCGGTGGTGAATCGCGCGGCCCGGATCGCCGCGGCGGCGCACGGCGGGCAGATCCTGATTTCGGAGGCGGCGCGGGCCGCGGCGCGCGAGGCGCTGGAGATCAACCGGCGGGTCTATGGGGACGCGCACCCGTCGGTCGCCACCGGCCTCGCCAACATGGCCGCGACAGCCTCCGCGAACGGCGACCTCTCCGAGGCGGAACGCCTCCATCGCGAGGCGCTCGCGATGCGGCGCAGGATCCTCGGCGAGAGGCACGCGGACGTCGGAAGGAGCCTCGCAGGCCTCGCCATGGTGCTGTGCGAGAAGCGCGCGTACGGCGAGGCGGAGCCCCTGATCCGGGAAGGGCTGGAGATCCTCCGCGGCGCGCTGGGGGACCGGCATCCCGACCTCGCGCTGCCGCTCTCCGAACTTGGCGCCGTGCTGCGTGCGACC
>JABWAY010000117.1 GCA_013360825.1 Candidatus Brocadiia bacterium
ACAACGACGGCGGGGCCGGCGGCACCGGCTTCGCCGGCGTCGCCGCCGTGCGCGGCTGACCAGGACGCGGAATCGGGCCCGAAGGACGTCCCGGCGGGGGTTGCGGCATCTCGATCTCTCCTCGTGGTGCAGCGGCCGCCCCCGGTCCCCCGGTGCGCACCGCCGCCCGGCCTATGGCTTCACGGCTCTCCCGTCACGTACGATCAGGTCCGTCTCGCCGTCCACACCCAGCTCGTCCTCCGGGTCCGCCGGCGGCGGATCCGCCGCCGGTTGATGACACATCGGGCAGAGATAGTCCGGACTCGTGAACTCCGAGCCGTTCCGGATCGTCACATCCGCCAGCGGAAGACTCGTGTCGCAACGCACACAGAACACCACCATGGACGTCTCTCCTCTCTTCGATCAGGAAGCCCGCGTCAGGCGCACCACCAGAAGCTCGCCCGTCATCTCCTCGTCCCCGCCGGATTTTGCCTCCAGGTCCGCCTCCAGCAGCAGCCTCAGCCAGGCCCGCGACTTCCCGGGCGTCCAGGCCGACGCCAGCTTCACGAACCCCTCCACCTTGTCCCACGGCATCCGGACCTTCGACCGCACCTCCGCCGCGCCCCCCTTGCGGAAGGCCCGCGACCCCTGGCTCAGCCGCCGGACGTTCCAGAGCAGCATCGGGATCAGCCCCACCAGGCGCTCTCCCTCGCGGAAGTGTCCCCGCAGCATCCCCAGCGCGCGCCGCGCATCGCCGGAGGCGATCGCGTCCAGGAGGTCCCAGATCACGTGGCGCCGGTCCATCTCCACCATCTCTTTCACGTCGGCCACCCCGATCGGCCGACCCGACGCGAACGTGCTCAGCTTCTCCAGCTCCCGGTCCGCCCGCGACAGGTCGCTGCCCACGCGCGCCACCAGTTCCTCCACGGCGCCGGGGGACGCGGTCGCGCCCAGCTCCCTGACGCGTCGCTCGAGCCATTTCGGGATGTCCCGCTCGTGCAGCGGTCCGCAGTCGATCATCTCCGCCGCCTTCTCGATCGCCTTCGCCCCGCGGTACCGGCCGTCCCACTTGGCGCACTCGAGGACCAGCACGTCGGGGCCCTTGTGCGCTTTCACGACTTCGGCCAGCAGGTCCAGCTTGTCCGCCGCCTTGGCGTTCGGGCGCGGGAACCAGTCCGAGACCCCCCGGACGACGAGCAGTTTGCGTTTCGAGAAGAACGACCGGGTCCTCAACTCCTCCCCGAGGCGCCCCGGCGAACTCTCCCGCGCCTCCCAGGAGATCCGGTCGGCGTCCGTCGCGAGCCCGGCGATCCGCTCGAGAGCGCGGCGACGGAACAGCTCCGTCTCGCCGGCGATGACGTAGGAGGGGCGCAGGGCCCCGGGCTGTCGGTCGAACGCGGGGAAGTCCATGGGGGAGGGGGATTGTAGCGGCGGGAGGGGAACGGGACAAAAGGGAAAGGCGGAATGAGGGGAAGTGGGCCCCGGCGCACCGGGGACAAAAAAACCCCTCCCGCGGGGGAGGGGTGATTCTGACTGGGACGGGGCTAGCGGGCGCTGCTGCCGGGCCGGGTCTCGGTGAAGTCCGTCACGGGGAGATCCTTCGGCGGCTCGCAGGTCGCGACCGGTCCGGTTTTCCCGACCGACTTCATGCTGGTCTCCATGAGGAAGGAGGCCGTCACGAGCGTGCCCCCCATGGCGGTCGTGCTGCGGGCATCCATCTCGGACTTGAGCATGCAGCCGTGCTCGCGGCTGAACCAGCTGTGCCCCTTCTTCTCGGCGGCGAGCAGCATGTCCATGGAGACCTGCTCCAGCGTCCGGGCCGCGACACGGACGATCCGGTCGTTCGCGGCGTTGAGGTCGGCCGCCGGCCGGGGGTCGGCGGGCTGCGTCTCCGCGCTCTTGAACTTCGTCCGGACACAGGAGATCCGGCCGATCGGCTCCTTGCCGCCGAACGTCGCTTCGAGGCGCTCATAGTCCGGAAGACGGACGTCGCGGGCGGACTTTGCGGCCGCCGCCGGGGTCAAGCCGAAGATCATGTTCACCCACGCCTCGGCCGCGGTCGGGTCGTGCGCGGCTTCCGCGGCGCTGACCTCGCGGGCCCGTGCCCGCTCGGCCTTCGTCAGCGGGCGTGCGGCCTGCGCCGCCGTGGGCGGAGCCGGAGTTGCGATCGGTTCCGGAAGCGGCCAGGCATCGTCCACGACCGCCACGATCGCGCCCGAGGGGGAGATGTGGGCTTCGAACCGCGCCCCGAGGATCGCCTCGTACTTCTTGAACCCCGGGATGTCGGTCGTGCGCGACAGGCGGGAGTCCCAGGCGGCGTGGTCGCCGTTCGAGTCGAAGCGGACCTCGATGGCGGCGTCGACGACGAAGAATTCGACCCGGGCGTTCCCCTGGGGTGTCGTGCCGATGACGGTGCCGCGGAGGACGATCGTCTCCCACTGCGGATCCGAGGAGCGTCCGGGGTTGCTCGACCGGCCGGAACCGGAGCCGGAGGACCATCCGCCGTTCCCGCCGCGGCGGACGGTCTGGCCGTCCACGGTGGCGGTGATGGGGATGGCGTTGTAGTGGAATTCCGAGGTGCAGATCCAGGTCCAGGTCCGGCCTTCCTCGAGGGCCCAGACGCGGTCTTCCGCGTGGGCGGGGAGGGCGAGGGCGAGGAGAACGGCGGCGGACAGGAGGGTCTTCATGGCGGGCGTCTCCGAAGGGAAGGTGCTGACGGATCTGGGGGACGTCATAGCAGACGGCGTGCCGTGCTACAGAAGTGACGTAACCTGTTATCTATTAAGTCTTTATACGCAGTTCACCGATTCCTGATCGCGCGTGATTACCTAAGAACATTTACAAAACGAGGTCTTTTCGTACACGACTGATCGCGGATGCAAACAGTCTGATGGCTTCACGACCTCGCCGGGGATCTCCGCCACCCCCTGTCAGTGAGACGCCGGATCCCCCCACACGCTCCCAGCTCTCCCGATTTGCCGCGACGGCCTGCGAAACGCGCCCGGCGCGACTTCGATCTGGCAATCCGGGGGAACCGCCCCTCCGGACGCCGGGCCGCGAAGCGATCCCCGGTGTCGATCCCGGGTCTCCCCGGGCAAAAAAAAAGACCCCGGGGCACAGGCCCCGGGGTCCTGATCCGCGATCCCGTTACTTGGTTTCGACCGGCGCCGGCTCACCCGTCCCGCCCGGCGTCAGCTCCGTGAACCCGCGCGACTTCAACTCCACCCCCCACTTCATCGTCGCATGCGTCGTCGACCGCCCGGCGCCGCTCTGCTCCGCGGCCGCCTCCAGCTCCATCTTCACAAGGCAGCCGTGCTGCCGCGAGAACCAGACGTCGCCTTTCTTCTGCACCGCCTGGATCATCGCCTCCGCCACCTTCGCCACGTCGGCGTTCGCGGGGGCCTTCACATCCCCAGGCTTCAGGCCGCGTTCCTTCTCCGCGCTCTTCAGCTTGCTCTTCGCACAGGGGTACTTCCCGATCGTCTCCGTCCCGTCGGCCCGGGCGTCCAGCTGCTCCTCCTGGGGGATCGACAGCGTCCGCTTCCAGGCCCCTCCCGCCTCGGGGGCGGAGGAGAACACGAGATTGAGCCATGCGGAAATCGGCGTGGGCGGATGCGTCGCCTTGGCCGCGCGCTCGGCGCGTTCGTTCTTCTTCGTCTCCTTCATCCCCGACACGTCGAGGACGGGCCAGGCGGCATTCTTGAGCTCGCGGATCGCACCGTCCGCGGCAATCACGGCCTCGAACTTGTGCCCGAGGATCGCCTGGTACTGCTTGTACCCGATGATGTCCGTCTCGCGGCTCTTCTTGGAGTCCCAGTCGGCATGGTCGCCGCTCGAGTCGAACCGGGTCTCGATATGCACGGATTCCACGATGAACTCCATCCGGGCCGCGCCGTCGTCGCCGACGTTGAGGACGGTGACCTTGAAGGTCACGTTCTCCCACTGGGGATCCTCGGTCGTGGTGGTGGTCTCACCCGTGGTGAGGCCCTGTCCGGCGACGGTGCGCGTGAACTGCACGTAGTGGAATTCGGTGGAGCACTCATAGGTGAAGGTCTGGCCGGGGCGGAAGCGCCAGGCGGGTTCGCCCGCGAAGGCGGAGGACGCGAAAACCAGGCTGGCGAAGACGACGGCGGCGGAAACGAATTTTCTCATGTCGCAGGCCTCGAAAGTGTCGCCCCATGAGCGACGGGGGATGGATTGCATCCCGCGTGCCAGTTCCCGTGACAACCTGAACACAATATGCCAAAAGGACTTACGGCGATCTTGTCAGGAGCTTCGCCCCCCCTTTGTCAAAGGGGCCTTACAGGTTTGCCCAGAAACTTTGCACCGGCACTCCCCTCCAAGGACCGGATTTGACACTCCCGGGAAACCCCATGCTCACTTCCTTTGCTCCTCCACCCCACTCGAAAGCTCCCTCTCCAGAAACGCCAGACACCGCTCCAGGACCTCCTCCGCCGAAGGCTCCGTCTCCCCCCCTCGCCCCCACCCATGCCCCCCGCCCTTCACCACGATCAGCTCGTTCTTCACCCCCGCCCGGGTCAGCGCTTCCGACATCCGCTCCGATTCCCCGAGCGGGACCGTCCCGTCCCGGTCCCCGTGGCAGAACAGCACCGGGGGGTCGTCCGCGCTCGCATGGACGATCGGGCTGGCGGCGGCCGCCTCGTCCTTCCTGTCCGCCGGAGATCCGCCGAGGAACTGCGAAACGGGGCCGTCCGGGAGGACGGATCCCCGGAGATCGGAGGGGCCGAACCAGGAGATCACCGCCCTCACCCGGCTGGAGACCCCCGCGTACCCTCCCTTCCCCTCCAGCCCGGCGCCTTCGTCCGCGCACCCGACCATGAGCGCGAGGTGCCCCCCGGCGGAGCTCCCCCAGACGCCGATCCGTTCGGGATCGATCCGAAGCTTCGCCGCGGAGGACCGCAGCCACCGGACCGCGCATTTCGAGTCCTCGACGGCGGCGGGGAAGGGCGCGACGCCGGAGAGGCGGTAATTGATGCTGACGGCGAGGAACCCGCGGCGGGCGAGGGCGATGCAGTTCGCGGCGTTGTTCTTGTCGCCGCCCCGCCAGCCGCCGCCGTGAATCCAGACGACCGCGGGCATCGGCTCCCCGGGCAGCTCCGCCGGGCGGTAGAGGTCGAGCCGCAGGGAGATGTCGCGTGCGACGCCGTATTCGACATCGCGCTCGACCGTCACGCCGTCGGCCTCGCGCCCGCGGGCGGGTTCCTGTGCGGCGAGGGGGAGGGCGAGAACGGCGGCGAAGAGCAGGGCGGCGCGGTGCATGGGGTTTCCTTGGGAAGGGGTCGGAGTCTGGACACGCGAGAACCCGCGGAGTTTCGCGAAATGTAAGCAACTCCACGATGCTCCCGTGCCGGCCATCTTCGCGTCCTTCAACGTCCTGCGGCGCCGTCGAAAACCGCGTCGTCTGAATGGCACAATTTCATCGTGGAGCTGCTCAGGCCGTGGGGGACGCGGACCCCGGGCGCGCCGGGGCCCCCGCCGGCGCGCGCCGGCGTTTCTGTGCGAACAGGAGCGGAAAGACGATATCGGAGAGGCAGCAGGGGACCATGACTGCCGCGAGCAGGACGAGGAGGACGAGGGCGAAACTCGAGGTCCATTCCGTGAATCCGAATGCGACCAGGTAGATGGCCGAGGCGAAGCTCGAGACGAGGACGTGGGCGCTGTGCGAGTAGAGCGTGACCTTCCGGACATGCGACGCGCCGAGCAGGCCGGTGCCGATCCCGAGGAGGACGCACGGCCAGACCAGCCAGGGTTCCTCGAAGGCGCAGATGTGGAAGGTCATCGGGACGCCGAGGATCCGCCCTCCGAGCCAGGGGAAGGCGATGTCGCCGAGCGCGCAGAGGGGGGCCGACCCGACCAGGCCGATGAACGCGGCGCGGAGGCGGCTGCCGTCGTGGAGCCAGAACATCCCGGTCGTCGATGCGGCGCTGAGCAGGAGGTGGATCGGGTGGCAGATGTGAAACAGGTCGGCCAGCGAGGCCCGGTCCCGGACCTGGAACACCCCCTGGACGACGGCCAGCGCGACCAGGGCCAGGATGACGGCCGCCACCGAGAAGGGCAGATGGTGGGTCAGCTCCGTCACCACGGGGTGCTTGCCGTGGAGGTGGTCGCAGGGTTCGCCGTGGATGTGGTCGTGGGACATGCCGCTGCCCGGAGTCTAGGACCCGCGGCGCTTCAAATCAATACTGAATTCTCAGTACCGAAGAGCCGTCCCTCAGCCCCCGAGCCGCGCGGCGGTCTCCAGGTGCCCCGCGCCGCCCCACAGCGCGCGCTCCCGGTTCAGCGACGTCTCCAGGTCGAGCAGCCGCCGGAACTCCTGCGGATCCTCCAGCAGCGCCTCGTGCTTCCGGAGAGGAAGCACCGTCTTCCCGATCGTGGAGATCACCTCGAAACCGCGGCGGCGGAGAAGGGTCTCCAGCCCGTCCGGCGTGAAAAACGTCACCGGGAACCGCTCTTCGGGGCGCTCGGCGAGCCACTCGTCCTGCCCGGTCTTCAGGAACTGCTCCAGTCCCGCAACGTCCTTCCGCTCGAGGAAATGGCCGATGCCGGCGAACCGGTTGTCCACGCTCGCGACGAAAAGTCCCCCGGGCCTGAGGACCCGCGCGACCTGCTTCAGCGCTTCCCCCGGATCCGCCACGTAGGACAGGGGGTCGCCCTGGGCCCAGACGGCGCCGAATTCCCGGTCGGCGAACTCCTTCAGGTCCTGGAGGTCGCTGTGGATGCAGGTGACCCTGCCGGCGAGGCCGGCCTCCTCGACGCGGGCGCGGGCCTGGTCGACCATCTGGTGGGAGATGTCGGCGCAGACGACGTCGTGCCCGGCGCGGGCGAGTTTGAGGGCCCAGATCCCGGTGCCGCCGCCGATATCGAGGATGCGGGAGCGTTCCCGGGGGAGGAGGGGGCGCGTGTGTTCCCATGTGACGCGCCGGTAGAGATCCCAGTAGCGGGAGTCGTACATGGAGTCGTACCGGTGCGCGATGCGGTCGTAGTATTTCTGCGGCGTTCCGCGGCGCGGCATGCCGGGAGCCTACTTCTGGAAGATCGGGAGGTACCCGCAGGGGACCTGCATGATCACGCAGGCCATGGCGGTGGCGTACGCGGGGCCGACGTCGTCGCGCCAGGAACCGTCCTGCTCCTGGCGGGCGATCAGTTCCCGCGTCACGCCGCGGTAGTACTCGCGGAAGGTGTCCTCGCCGGCGACGTAGAACGCCTGGACGGCGTAGTAATGGCCGTACATGTAGTGATAGGAGCCGTAGTTCAGGGTGTGGCGGAAGCGCTGGAGCCAGCGGATGCCCTTGTCCACGGCGCGGTCGTAGTATTCCCCCGCCGAGTGGAGGGCGACGACGCCGCAGGCGGTGAGGGGGAAGGTGGAGCGGGTGAATCCGCGGGAGGTCTGGTAGTTGAAGGACCCGTCGTTTCCGACGCAGCCGCGGATGTAGCGGACGCCGTCGTCGATGGTCGCCTTGGGGACGGCGATGCCGACGTTGCGGGCGGCGCGGAGCGCCTGGAGGGTGGAGACGGTGACGGAGATGTCCGCATCGACGGGCGTGGGCTGGTACCGCCAGCCGCCCTCGCGGTTCTGGCAGCCGATGATGAGGCGCACGGCGCCGCGGAGCTTGTCGCCGACGTCCGCGCGGCGGCTCATGCCGTAGATCTCGGCGAGGAACAGGGTGCAGAACGCGTGCTCGTACATCCGCGTTCCCTGGGAGGAGATGTAGCCGTCGTCCTCGCGGCAGCAGGACAGGACGAAACTCAGCGCGCGTTCCAGGACCTCGCCGTAGCGTCCGCGCCCGGGGACGGCCCCGCTGGCGAGAAACGCCATGCCGGCGATCGCCGTGATGCAGACGTGGTTCGACTCGCGGTCGTTGGAGTGCTCGTAGTTCTCGTTCAGCTTATAGCCCACGATGCAGGACCACGACCCGTTCTCGTTCTGGTGCGCGGCGAGCCATTCCAGGCCCCGTTCCACCGACGACTGCACCTCGGGCGTGTAAATCCCGTCCTGGAGATGATCGTCCGCTCCGGTCGAGCGGGGGAAGGCGAAGGCCGCGAAAAGGATCGCGGCGGACAGGATCAGCGTGTTTCTCATTTTCCGTACACCTCGAGCGATTCCCCCTGGCCCAGGAGCACCCGCCCCGGGATCACATCCATCGAATACGCGAGCGCGGACATCGGGCGACCTTCGATCCTACCCGAAGCGGCGCCGGATTTTCTGTCGAGAATCACGAAGACGGGCACCCACTCCGTCGCGGCCCGCGGACCCTCCTGCCGGCGCTCGGGGCAGGCGATGACCAGATGGTCCTTCGCCGCGGCGCAGGGATAGATGGTGCGGGCGTCCGGAAGGGGGGTCGCCCAGAGCGGTTTTCCCGTCTCGGCCGACCATGCCCCGGTGGAAAACGTGCTTCCCTCGCGGGACTTCATCACGACGGTCGCGGCCTCCCCGTCGAGGAACAGCGCGCGCGGCTGCTGGGCGCCGATGTCGACGTCGTGAAGGAGTTTTCCGCCTTCGAGTTCGACGATCTTGAGCCGCGTCGTCTCCCCCTCGGCGAGGCAGACGGCGGCGGTCTTCGCGCCGACGACCAGCTCAAGGTCGGTCGCGATCCCCGGCATCGGCTGCGACCAGAGCTTCCGCCCCGTCCCGACCTCGTACATCGCCAGCCCGCTGCGCTCTCCCGTCCCCGACCACGCCACCAGCCGGTCCGGTCCGGCCTGCACCACCCGCTGCGCCGACAGCTCCCAGCGCGCCGTCACCACCCCCGTCGTCCGGTCCGCCACCTGGACCAGCCGGTCGCTTCCCAGCCACACGAACCTGTCCTCCATCAGCCAGAATTCCGAGACGACGCCGCGCACATCGGCGGACCAGAGAAGGGCCCCGTTGGAGGCGTCGAGGGCGGCGAGGTGGCTCATGCCGACGCGGAGGCCATGCGCGGCGAGGAAGATGAAACCGTCGGATTCGCGGGCGCGGCGGAAGCGAGCGGCGCGGACGGGGGTGCGCCAGGCGATGGCGCCGTCTTCGCGGTACGCGGTGAGTTCGGCGTCGCCGGCGATGACCAGGAGGCCGGCGGACCAGGCGGCCCAGTAGGCGGCCGGCGGCCCCGCGGCTTTCCAGAGCTGCCGGCCGGAGCCGGTTTCGACGGCGAAGACCGAGGGGCCGCTCGAGACCGGGAGGAGATCGGTCTTCCAGGAACGGATCCCGACGGGGACGAGCACGGTCGCGTCCTGGTTGGCGGGTCCGTTCCAGGCCCACCGGCGCACGAGCGGCAGTTCCAGGACCGGCGGCCCCGCCGCGCCCCCCGCGGAGCGGTACCCCTCGCCTGCGAGCCGCGCCTCGGCCCACGCCCCGGCCTTCGCCTCGCGGCCGTCCATCGTGACCGCACGGTCGGGCCAGGAGCGGCGGAGCCTCCGCAGCTGCACGGCCGACATCCCCCACATCAGGCGCTTCTCGAAACTCACCGCCAGCTCCGCGACCGCCTGGGGGGTCGAGGGAGACGCCGGATACCGGTCGGCGAATTTCGCCAGGCGATCGCACGCCCCCGCCCAGTCGCCGGCCGCGAACAGGGCGTGTCCCGAGTCGAACGCGGCGGTCTCCGCGGAGGCGGAGTTGGGGAAGTCGCGGATGATCGTGTCGAACGCGGAGGGGTCTCCCGAGGCCCGTGCGGCGGCGAGAAGCGCCTCCGCGCGGCGTTCGACGGCCGCGTACGTCGCGCGCCCGTGCCGTTCGACCACGGCCTGGATATCCCGGGCCGCCCGGTCCCGCGCCGGCTCCTCCCCGTTCAGGATCGCGCCCCCGTGCTGTTCGATCACCTCCTGGAGCACCAGGATCGCCTTCTCATGCTCGTCGGCCATGCGCCGCGCGCGGGCGATGCCGAACAGCAGGTCGAGCCACTCGGAATCGGTCTGCGCGAACCCCCGCGCACGTTCCAGGTCCTCCGCCGCGCGTGCGGCCGCGCCGGGCTTGCGGAGAAGCGCCTCCGCGGCGGCGGTGTGCATGTGGTAGAGCGCCCGCCGGCAGGTCTCGGCGATCCGGTCCCCCTCCTCCCCGCCCATCTTCCCGGCGAGTTCCAGCGCCTCCCGCAGAGCCGCCTCCGCCGCCGCTGCCTCGCCGGCCTGCTGGAGGCAGAGGGCGAGGCGGTAGCGCAGGAAGGGGTTCTTCGGGTTCTTCCGGATCTCGCCCTCGATGAAACCGCGGACCCGCGCGGCGTCGTACGCCACGTGCAGCTCGCGGTTGGAGGCGCAGAGCACCGAGCGGTCGACCAGGATGAGGTTTCCGGGCTGCCAGCCCCGGGCGGGCCAGGGAACGATTTCCCGCGCGCTGTCCGGGGCCCGCGCCCCCTTCTCGAACGCCGCCCACTGCAGCCGGAGGAGTCCCCCGGTCGCCGGAATGTACACCCCGTCCACGGCGAGGACTCCCCGTCCGGCGGCGAGGCCGGGAAGCGGCTCCTCGGTCGCGGCGTATTTCATGCTCGAGGCGTGCAGGGCGGTCACGACCTGCCCGGAGAGGTAGACCACGCCGTTCCGGGCCCCGAGGAGGTGCCAGAGCTTCTGGCGCGGCCTTGGCCGCCGTCGCGCGTCGTCCTCGTCCGCGTACCCGGAGAATTTCCACTGCAGGGAGCCGTCGTCGGCCGAGAAGCTGAACAGGAAGGGGCCGTCCATGGGGGTCACCAGCACGCGCGCGCCGCCGGTCTTCGCGTCCGGGACGACCAGGATCGGGTTGTTGAACCAGGTCATCGGCTGTCGCGGGATTTCGGACGGCTCCTGGATCGGCGCGACCTTGAACCGGGGGTACCGCCGGGCCCAGCGCAGGGACCCCTCCAGCGCGTCGACGCACGCGACGATCCCGAGGTTCGTGCAGGTGTAGATCCTGTCGTCGGCGAGCGTCAGCGACAGCGGGATCGACTCGCGCGTGTTGTTGTTGAAGAGGTTGATTTCCTGGAATCCCTGGCAGATGAACGTCCTCCACAGCTCCTTCCCGGTCGCGGCCTCGAGGCAGACGACGTAGTGCTGCACCGGGTCCGTCGGGAACTGCCAGTACGTCGCGGCGCAGTAGAGCCGCTCGCCGTCCACGACCGGCGCGCCGTGGTAGCTCGTCCGCCCGTCCGGGTCGCGCGTGTCGCGCTGACCGCCTATCTGCCACACGATCCGCCCCGTCTGCACGTCCACACAGACCAGCTTCCGGAGCGGGATCGGGTAGACGACAATCAGCCAGTTGAGTTTCCGCTTCTCCTCCTCCGAACTCCCCACCATCGACATCCAGGCGAGCCCTCCGCGGACCGTGGCGGTCGAGAGGACGCGCTCGTCGAACATGATCGTCTCGGCCGGCTGGCTGGACAGGGACCAGAGCCGGCGGTCCCCCGAGCCGACCAGGTCGGCCGCCCAGGCGACATTCCCCTCGTTCACGACGACGACGCCGTCCGCCACCGCGGGAAGGACCGGGCGATAGTCCGGGAGGAGCGAATTCCAGGGGTTCCGGACGGTGCGCCATCCCCCGGAATCGGCCTCGCGCGTGGCGAAATCCTCGAAGGCATAGCGCGAATTCGGGGGGCTGACCGCGTCGAGCGGGCCGGCGAGCCGGTCCCTGGACGGGGAGCCTCCGAACGTGGGCCAGGACGCCCAGGAGGGGGCGTGCTCGACGGACGGACGCAGGCGCGCTCGCCCGATCCTGAAGGCCTCCGACACCGCGACGGACTTCCCGCGGAGCCGGACCCGCGCGCGGAGATCGATCCCGTCGCGCGACTCCAGCGCCTGGAGCGCCTCGGCGTTGTTCAGCGACCCGAGCGCCAGCGCAAGCCGCGCGCACGCCACCGGGGCGACCGCCCCGCTCTTCGGCGCATCCAGCGCCTCCGCCAGCGCGCGCGCCTCATCCTCCACCAGCCCCGCTTCACGAAGCGCGTC
>JABWAY010000481.1 GCA_013360825.1 Candidatus Brocadiia bacterium
GACGGCGTCTACCGCGACACCGTCCCGGGACCCGAGTCGGAGTTCATCGAAATTCACATAGAATACGAGAGCATGTCAGCGTTCGGCGCGCGCAACGATTTCGAACATAAGAATATCGAATGGCAACAGCTTTTCGCGCCGCGCGAGGCGGCCCAGGACCCCCGTCGCCACGCGCTGGCCGAACGTCTCCGGCCCGAACGCCGAGGCGACGAGACCGTCATTCCTGCGGAATTCCGCGGCGAGGGCCCTGCACGCGGGGCAGGCGGCCACGTGAGACTCGACGCGCCGGGCTTCCTCGGCCGTCGCCTCTCCGTCCGCCCACCTCGAGATCAGGATGCCGTACGCCTCGCAGCTCACTCGTAAAACTCCGCCAGGGTATCCCTGAGAAGGAGCCGCGCCCGGTACAGCCGCGACTCCACCGTCGCCACCGAAATCCCGAACGCCTTCGCGATCTCCGCGTACGACTTCCGCTCCAGGTGCTTCATCACCACCACGTCCCGGTACAGCTTCGGCAGGCCGTTCACCACCCGGATCACCTTCGCGTACAGCTCTTCCTGCTCCAGCGATCCTTCCTTCGGTGCCGGCGCAGCTGTCTCCCTCCCGCTGTCCTCCAGCTGCTCCAGCGATTTCTGCCGTGCGTTCCGGCGGATCCAGTCGATCGCGGACGTCCGCGCGATCCCGCAGATCCAGGCCCGGAACCGCGTCGGGTCCTCGAGCGTCTCCAGCCGGCGGTGGACCTTCAGAAACGTCTCCTGGGCCACGTCTGCCGCCGCGTTCGAGTCGCCGAGCACCTGCCATGCGATGCCGCCGACCAGTCCCGAATGCCGGTGGACCAGCGCCTCGAAGGCTTTCGCGTCGCCGTTTCGGGCGAGGCTGACGAGTGAGGCGTCGTCCGGTTCCTGGCGGACATCCATGGCCGGGTCGGTTCCTTATGGGCCTGAAGAGATGACGCGGCGTGGGGGGCGAAACCCTGCAAAATTCCGCACGCCGGATCCCATTCTAGCTCAACGGGTTACGAAATTCTGCCGCAGAAACAGAACCGGGGCCGGAGGATCGTCCCCCGGCCCCGAAGCGACGCCCGCCCTTACTTCACCTGCAGCAGCTTCTTGATCTCGTCCGGAATCACCTCTTCCGCGACCTCGCCGTGCCGGGACAGCTCGACCGTCAGCACCTGGCTCATCCCGCCCGCGGCCATCTCCAGCTGCGGCATGCTCTTCAGCACCGAATCCGCCACCTTGATCTTCGTGTCCCGGACGATCCGCCGGATCACCAGATCTTCCTTGCCGACAAAAACCCGGTAGATCATGTAGGACTCGTCCTTGTCCAGCTGCAGGTTCTTCGCATACTTCGCATACTCCGGCCGCCAGTACTTCGCCGCCTGCTCCATGTAGTCGCGCAGCTTCGCCTCGGGCGCCTGGCACTCGATCACCTTGCAGTCCACGCCGTCCGCCTGCTCGTCCTGCACGTACCGGGCGACCTTCGCAACCGAGAGCGCCTCCCCGAGCAACCCGTCCGGCGTCGGCGAGTTCACGATCGCCTGCGCCTGCTCGCCCTGCGACGCGGCCCCCACATACCGGCCGGACTTGTCCTTCGCGAACGCCGCTTTCTCGCGCCTCCAGATCTCCAGCCCGTCGCCCGCGGTCTGCTTGACCAGGCCGCTCTGCCAGGCGACGCCGGCGGTCTCGAGCGACTGCTCGCCGACGCTGCCGGAATACTTGAAGTGATACCCTGGCTGTTTCCGCAGATCCTGGGTGCAGCGCGTCAGCAGCTGGGGCGCGGGGGTCTTGCCGACCTTGTCGTCGGCGAGGAGGACGGCGGACAGGGCCAGGGTGGAGCAGAGGGCGGCGGCGAAGCGCATGGGCGACTCCCGTAATGGGTTGAGGAAGTATACGGTCTTGGGGCGGGGGTGTTGGCAGCCGGAGATCGGTTAGATTGGGGGGATGACGCGCGCGGATCTTCCCGTCCGGCTCCGCACCTTCCGCCACCGGCTGCGGATCGGCATGCTGCTGGCGCTCCCGGTGATCGCCGCGGCGCTGTGGGTCAGCCGCCCCGGGTCGTCCCGGCCCGCCGCGCCCCCCGCAGGGGACGCGTCCCCGACGCA
>JABWAY010000482.1 GCA_013360825.1 Candidatus Brocadiia bacterium
CCTCGGTGCCGGCGGCGCGATCCGCCGCGCGCGCCACGACGTCCAGGGAGATCGGCTTCAGCGCGCGATAGACGAACGCCGCCCCGGCCGCCGCGGCGAGCGCTCCCAGCGCGGTCGGCACCGCCCAGGGAATCCGCAGCGCCCACGCCACCCCGAACCACCCCGCTCCGAGAACGGCACCGATGATCGCCCCCCGGGTCGCCGCACGCGCCGCCTCGACCAGCCGCAGGCGGCGTTCCAGGGGGGCCAGGCGTTCGGCGAGCGGGACCATCGGAGGTCCATTATAGGGTGCCGGTCCGCGAAACAGCAGGCCGAACCGGCCACGGCGGCGCAGACGAAGCGCTCCGCCGGGACGGGATCCCTCCCGGCGGCGTGCGGAAGGCCCGGCGCGCCTCCCCAGGGTCCCCCGCGCCGGCCCCCTTGCGGTTTCCCTTGAATCCCCCTCCCCGCTTTCCGTATATAGAGGGTTCGGACCGCCCCCATCGTCTAGTGGCCTAGGATACGAGATTCTCAGTCTTGGGACCGGGGTTCAAATCCCCGTGGGGGTATCGCGGGAGGCTTCATCGCCTCCCGTTTTTTTTTGCCCGCCTCCCCGTTCCCGGCCGCAGCATCCCCCGATTTCCGGACCGGAACGCGCCCCCCGCCCGTTAAATTCTCCGCGTGCTCTCGCTTCGCACCGGTTCCTTCCGCTCGCTCGAGGATGAACTCGTCGCCGCCCTGCGGTGCCGCCCCTCGCTCGAGCCCGCCTCGGTGATCGTCCCCTCCGGGATGGTCCGCCGCCGCCTGCAGCGCGCCTGCGCCACCGCCGGCGGCGTCATGAACGTCCGCTTCCCGGATTTCCGCTCCCTCGCCCTCGGCCTCCTCGACGAGGCCGGCGTCCCGGCCCTTCCCGCCGTGGAAGACCGCGGCGAGGACGAGGTCTTCCGCACGTTCCTGCGCGAGCCCGGCGCGCCGGAATGCTACCGCGTCCTCGCGGACCGGCCCGGCGCGTCGCTCCTCCTGGCGACGGTCCGCGACCTCCGCGCCGCCGTGGTCACCCCGGCGCTGATGAAGGACGTGAAGGAGGAACTTCCCGAGGATGCCCGCCGCCTGGCGGAGCTGGCGCGGCTGCTCGAACTCTACGACGCGTTCCTGGCGCGCTTCGGACTCACGACCCGCGCCGCCGTGTCCGATCAGGCCCGGCGGTGCGTCGCGGCTTCCGCGTCGGTCCGCGGAACCCCGATGTGGGCGGTGTACGGGTTCCTCGAGTTCAACGGGGAGGAGAAGGATCTGTTCGACGAGATCGTGCGCGCCGCCGACCTCACGGTCTACGTCCCGTGGCGGGACGCGCCGGCCTGGTCGCATGTGGACCGCACCCTCAACGACGATTTCGGGATGGCGCGCGGGCGCCAGGGAGGTGTCATCTCCGCGCCGGGCGAGGACGTCGATCTCCGTTCCCTGAGAACAAAGCCGCCGAAGGCGCGCGGAGAGGCCGGGCCCGTCACCTCGACCCACCGGCCGACCGCGTTCACGCGCCGCCTGTTCGACCCCGCCGAATCCCCCCACACCGGCGACGCCCCCATCCCCGTCGTCTCCGCATCCGGCACCGCCGACGAACTCTGGTACGCCGTCAAGGAAGCGCGCCGCGTGCACGAGTCGGAGGGGGTCGCGTGGCGGGACATCGGCATCCTCTGCCGCTCCGTCGATCGGCGCCTGGGACATGCCGAGCGGATGTTCCGTGAAGAGTGCGTTCCGTGGACCACCTCCGCGCGCCGGCCGCTGGCGGAGCGCCCTCTCGCGCAGATGGCCGCGCTCGCGACCCGGATCGCGACGGACGACCGCCACCACCTCGACGTGATGGAGTGGCTCGGCTCGCCGTTCCTGCGCGAAGAACGGCGCCCGGACGAGTGGCGGATCGTCCTCGAGAACCTCGGCATCGTTTCGGGGGACGACTGGAAGCGGCTGGCCGGCGCGCGCGGCGCGGATCTCGCGCCGCCGGGAGAGCGGGCGATACCGGCCGCGGCGGTCGACGCCTTCGCGGAGGCCGCCGACGGGCTGTTCCGGGCGCTTCCCGCCTCTCCTGCACGCGGGTGGGCCGAGCTCGCGGCGGCGTGGGAGG
>JABWAY010000483.1 GCA_013360825.1 Candidatus Brocadiia bacterium
CGCAGGCGACCGCGGTGGAGAGCCAGACGCCGGCGATCGGGTCCCCCGCGGCGACCTGCCCCGCGGCGAGGGCGGCGGCCTGCGCCGGCGGGTACTTGGACTGGTAGGTCGGCTGCGGGAGGACGTGCGGGGTCTCGAAGTGTTCCCAGAGCGGGTGGGGAGGGTTGGTCAGGCGGCCGGAGGCAAACGTGTCCGCGCCGAGGAGATAGCTGAATTCGTCGTGGAACGACGGTTCCGGAGCGTGGACCAGGACGCCGGTGAGCACGGCGCCCAGGAAGGAGAGGATGCCGACGAATGCGCAGAGAACCCCGGGCCGGCGCCCGGCGCGTCCCGCCCAGCGGAGGGGGCGCGCGAGGAGATCCCGGACCCGGACCGGGAGACGGGAGGCGGCCGCGACGACGCCGGCCATGAGGAGCAGCTCCACGACCTCGTTCGGCCGGACCCAGTACCGGAACGAACGCAGGTCGAGAGCGGCGAGGAGGCCCTGCGCATCCGGTGGCGTCATGGGGCCGCCATTGTAGCCGCGTGCCAGCCGGGGGAGCGCCCCGGGGTCACCGCGGCACGCGGGTCAGGAGGGGTTCGTCCTCGTCGCGGTCGACGTCGAGAACCCACGCCGTCCGGTCCGGCCAGTACGCCCGCAGCTGCGCGTTGCGCTCCGGCCCCATGTCGCGTGCCCAGACCACCTCCGCGCCGTCGATGTCGGCGTGGTTGTAGACCCACTCGAAGTCGGGAAGATGCCGCGGCCCGTACCGGACGATGACGACGTCGCGCCCCGGCTCGTCCTCCAGCGTCTGCAGCACATGCGCCCGCACCTTCCCCCACGCGCCCATCCCTGTTCCGACGATCGACACCTGCCACCCGAGGCCGAAAAAGGCCAGCGCCGCGGCGAGCGGGAGAGCGAACGCGCCGCCGGCCCGTCCCGGAAGCCGCCAGGCGTGGAAGACCCTGAGCGCGGTGATTCCCAGCACCCATCCCAGGCAGGTCGTCGGCGCCGCGTAGTGGGTCATGACGATCGTCAGCCCCCCGATCGCCGCCGCCTCCAGCGCGAATGCCCCCAGCGCCCACCGCCTCCACCGGTGACGCCAGAGCGCCCCGATCGCCGGCACCACGAACACGAACGCCCCACCGAACAGGCAGATCACCGCCAGATGGAGTTTCCGCGGCAGTTCCGCCAGGAACCCCGCCACCGTCCGCTGGCGCGCGTGATACGGGAGCTCATGTCCCTCGTAGAACCGCCGCATGGACGGATGCCGGTACGCCGGCACCGGCCGCGGCGCCTGCCACGCGAACTGCGAAATCACCGTGTACTCGTCGTTGTGCACGAAGTACGGGAGACGCGTCGCGCTTCCCGTCACCACACGGTTGTTGTGCATCATCGCCGCCCCCGTGACAGCCAGGATCGCCGCGGCGGGAAGCGCCACCCGCGCCAGCCATCGCGGCAGTTCCGCCCTTCCCCGCCAGAGTCCGCCGGCGACGATCGCACAGGCGGGAATCGCGGCAACGAGTCCCTCGAAGGGGCGGGAATTGGCGAGGAGGGCGAGGCCGCAGGCGAAGGCGACGCCGTTCCCCGCCGTCGGCCGCGCGGCCAGCCGGCGGGCGGCGCCGTAGAGCAGCGCTCCGCCGGCCATGGCGACCGCTCCGCCCCAGTAACTCTGCGCCCAGTACCCCGCGATGCCGAGGCGCGCGACGCAGAGCGCGCCGCCGATCACGGCCCAGCGGGGAGGGAGCCAGGCGAAGAGCATCCAGGTGACGGCGGCGCAGGCCGCGGCGATCGAGAGCCAGACGCCGATCGCCGGATCGCCGAGGAGGAACCCCGCGGCGAGGACGAGTCCCTGGGCGGGCGGGTACTTCGCCATCATCGTCGGCCGGTGGAAGATGTGCATGCTCTCGAAATGCATCCACATCGGGTGCGTCGGATTGGTGAGGCGGCCGGCGGCGTAGGTCTCCCCGGCCATGAGGTAGGCGAATTCGTCCTGGATCACGGGCTCCGGCGGGCCGAACGCGACCGCCCAGAGCGCCGCGCCGGCAAACGAGGCCAGCCCGGCGAGGCCCGAGGCGAGGAGGGGGCGGGAGGCGAGCCGGTCCACGGGCCCCC
>JABWAY010000118.1 GCA_013360825.1 Candidatus Brocadiia bacterium
GCGCGCTCCGCACCCCGGGGCGCCCCCCCAGCGCGTCCACCTCGAGCCCGCTGTCGTCCGCCAGCACCGCCCGCCCGAAATGCCGCGCCCACGCCAGCGCCTTCAGCGCCGCATTCGCCTCGAACGTCTCCCCCGTTTCTTCGATCTCAGGGGCGTCCTCGGGAAGCGCCACCAGCCGCAATCCCGACCCGGCGAGAATTTCGCGGATCTCCGCCACCTTGTGCGCGTTCCGCGTGCCGAGGAGGACTTCCATCCGGCTACTTGAACACGGGGGGGAACGGAAGGCAAGAGTGCGCGTCACCGCGCCCGACCGTCGGGGGCCCGCCCGCCCGGGACCGGTGCGGGGAGGCTCGCCTGCGCGCCCTGTGTCCGGGTGGGGCGACGTTGTCCCGGTGGATCGAGCAGAGATCAGAGATCGAGGAGGACTTTTAACATTTTCCCGAGGTCGTCGCTCCCACCTGGGCCAGGGGGTCCTCAGCGGAACCGCGGGGTTCAAGGAAGGTCGCGCGACAAGCTCGGGCTCCGAGGCACACGACGATCGCGATCACCCCGACTATTCGGGCGGGCGGGCGAGGGGCAGGCGCCGTAGGCGAACCCGCTGAACCTCCACGGAAACGAGCGCCCCCGCTTCGATGTCCGATTCGCAAAGCGAGATGACCCGATCCAGCAATTCGTGCAGGCCGTCCGCACGAAGGCCTTCAATGCGGATACGGAGGACCGAAGGACGAGTCGCGCCGGAGAGCGCCATCTCGGCGTGGAAGTCCGCGTCGAGCGTGACCACGACTCGATTCTGGACTCTCGCGAGTTCAAGGATCGCTGAGTCCGTCGAGGAGGCCTGCCCGATGTCGCCGACGTGGACAGCGTCGTGTCCGCTAGCGATCAATCTGGCCGCCGCGGTGCGCGGCAGCCCCTGGTCCAGAAGCAGCCGCACTACGCCGGTTTCACTTCCAGCACCCTGTCATCCAGCATCGTCGCGGCAAATCCGAGCGACTGCCGGATGTCCTCTTCGTCAAGCTCCGGGTACTCACGGCGAAGTTCCGCGCGATCAGGATAGGCCGCGAGGGCATGCAGAACCCGGCGAACAGTCAGCCTGGAGCTGCGAATGCAGGGCTCCCCGCCCATCCGCAGAGGGTCGACCGTAATTCTGTCAAAGGCCATGGTCCCGGCTCCCAAATCGAGGCAGCCGCATTGTACCAGTATCGACGGACGGCGGGACTTGCACGATTGCAGCACCCGCGGAGGAGCCCTTCGCACCGTCGCCCGCCGCGCTACTGGTGACACCCGTCGGCGATCGGCCGGATCTCGACGGCCCACCCGCGGTCGGCGCCCAGGCATGCGGCGGGGTGTTTCGATGCGATGCGCGTCGCCGCGGCCATGTCGGGGGCCTCGATGATGATGACCGCGCCGACTTTTTCCCTGGTCTGGACGAAGGACCCGTCGGTCACGACCTGTTTTCCGTCGCGCGTGAGGATCGTCGTCGTCGCCCACTCGAGGCTTTCGGTCATCCGGACTGCGCCCGTCTTCTGCAGTTCCGCGTTCATCGGGCCGCACGCCTCCACCAGCGCCTCGAACTCGGGTTTGGAGAGCGCTTCCATCATCTTCTGGTCGCCGTACAGCAGGCAGAGGTATCTCATGAAAGGGCTCCTGTGTCGTGGGTGTCGGGTTCTCAGTGCGCGGAACGCTACCCGGGAATCTCGGGCTCGACGAGCTGCTTGAGCTGGGCGAGCGACTCCTGCCAGCCGAGGGTGCACATCTCGGCCGGGATCGCCTCCGGGATCCCCTCCTGCACGACATTCAGCTCGGTCCCGCAGGAGACCGGGCGGAGCGTCACGGTGACCGTCATGGTGCCGGGGAGGTTCGGGTCGTCGAAGCGGTCGGTGTAGCGGAGGCGTTCGTTCGGCACGAGTTCGAGGTATTCGCCGCCGAACGACGTGCTGTTGCCGGAGCCGAAGTTGACGAACGACATGCGGAAGGTGCCGCCGACCTTTGGTTCGAAGTGCTGGACCCTGCAGAGGAAGCCGTACGGCGGGAGCCAGCGAGCCAGCGCGTCGGGGTCGAGGAAGGCCTTGTAGAGTTTCGCGGGGGTGGTGCTCAGGACGCGGTGCAGCCGGACGGTCCCTGTCGGCATGGGATATTCCTCGGTGGGGGGCGGGAGGAGCATAGCGGGCCCAGCCGGAATCGTCGACAGGGGCGAAGCGGGTTGCGATCCGTTTTCGCGCCCCGCCGCCTCCTGCCGAACCGTCCGGTCGTGGCTACTCGACGCGGATGTGCGCCGGTATCCCCACCCGGGCTTCGGCCGCCGGGATCGCCTCGCACCAGCACCCGCCGTACCCGTCGCCCCATTCGATCCGCACCAGCCGGCGGTCGTCGCTCACGTAGAACCGCTCGAAGTCCGCGCTTTCGCCCCAGTGCCGCCACCCGAAGCACCACGCGGGGATCGTCCGGCCGTTCACGCGGACGTCCGAGCGCCCGAGACACTCGAGCCGCGACCGCGACCGGACGGAGCCGGTCGACTCCGCGAGTTCGGGAAACGCCAGCCGGGCGCCCGCGCGGAGCGGCATCGTGAGCGCGAGCATCGGGACCGCGTAGGCGTTCAGGGACTCGACCCCGGGCCGCTCATCGATCGCGCGTCGCGCGCCCTTCGCGTCCACGACCTCCCCGCGCCACCCCCCGTCGTCCCCGAGGTCCATCACCAGCCGCGACTGCCCCTCCGCCTGCGTTCCGCTGAGCGATTCGACGTGCGTCGTCGAGAGCAGCCGGTCCAGCCGGTGCGTCGACCGGACCTGGCTGCGGTACGTCCACGCCTGCTCCCCCGCGCCGCCGCCGAAATGCGTCAGGTGGTCGAACTCCACCCGGTCGCCGCGCCGCCTCACGAGGACCCGCTCGTACCCCGCCCGCTCCTCCCCGAACGACGACCGGAGCCACCACTCCCCATCCCCCTCGAACGCCGAAAAGTCCGGCGCGTCCCCGCAGTCCGCCTCACGCCGCCACGCACACACCCCCTCCCTCACCGCCGGGCCGTGAATCCCGGGTCGCCCCGCAGGAACGGCGACGGAGAACGGCGCCCCGTCCCGGCGCACCCCGTCCAGAACGCGCTCCGGCTTCCCCCCCGGCTGGACCGCCGCGAGAAACGCGCGCAGATCCGGCGTCGGCGCGCCGGAGACGGCCGTGACGATGTCCCCCACCCCGATCCCCGCGGCCGCCGCGGGAGAACCGGCGCGCGCCTCGACGACGAAGATGCCGCTGGCGCGGGGGGACTGGAGAAGGGACTCGATCTCGTCGAAGCGGGAAGCGGACATGGCGGACTCCCTTGCGCGGTGAGGGTTCGATTCTGACACCAGATCACTGCGCCATCCTCCCTGAGCCCGCGGTGGGTGAAAAGCCTTCTTCCTGAGTAGCTCCACGACGAAATTATGCCATTCAGACGACGCGGTTCTCGCCAGCCTGCAAGGAAGAGATCGGAACCGATGTCGGTGAACATCGCTGAGGATCGACGGCGCGGCAGGACGCAGAAAGACGCAAGGATGGATGGCCCAAGAGCATCGTGGGGTTACTTGGAAGTTCCTCCGTCTCACCTGGCGCCCCGGGGGCACGGGGGGTGCTGATTGCGGCGAAACGATTGTGCCCGCTCTGTTCTGAAAACTGGAACGCGCCTTGACTTTCGCTTTATGTTCGTGTATTGTTAATCTGACTGCCAGAACAACAGGGGCGATCGAATGCCACTCCCAGAACGTCTGCGCTGGGCACGGGAACAGACCGGGCTGACCCAGGCGGAAGCCTCGCTGCGGTCCGGAATCGGCGAATCCTCGATCTCCGAGTTCGAAGGCGGCCGGCGCGAGCCGAGCTTGTCCCAGCTGGAGTCGCTCGCCCGGGCCCTGCACAGACCGTGGTCATGGTTCCTGGAGTCGACGCCTCTGGAGTCGCAGCCGCTCGTCCTCTGGAGACACCGTCCTGAGAAGGGCGGGCGAGACGTCGAGGCGAAATTCCTGGAGCTCTGTCAGTCGTTCCGGCGCCTTGAAGTCATGGAGAACGACCCGCCGCCACCTCCGCTCCCCTCCGCAACCGGTCAGCCCCGGGACTGGAGCTACACCCGGGCGGCCGACCTCGCGCGGAACGTGCGGGCGACGCTCGCGCTGGGAGATCGGCCCGCATCCGGCCTCCTGCGAATCCTTGAGGAAGCCTGGAAGGTCAAAGTCTTCCACCTCGATTTCGACCTGGAGGGATCGGCGGCCTCCCATCGCTCCGACGACCTGGGTGCGGCGATTCTGATCAATCGCCGGAGTGTTCGGTGGCGCAGGAACCACGACCTCGCCCACGAGCTGTTTCACCTCCTGACCTGGCATGTCTTCCACGCCGGAGTCTCTCGACCTTCGGAGGAGACATGGGAACGGGAGGAGAAGCTCGCCACCAGTTTCGCGGCCTCGCTGCTCATGCCCGAGGAGGTCTTCCGGTCTGCCGTCGCGGAGCGCAGCAGGGATGGCAGGCTCTCGTTCGAGAACCTCCATTCACTGGCCTGCTCGTTCGATGTCTCCGTCGAGTCCGCAATCTGGCGGCTGCACTTCCTGTTCGGCCGCGGGCGCGGGAGCGGTGAGGCGACGAAGCTCCTGATCGAGCAGGCGAAGGCATTCACGCGTTCGCTGGCCAGCCGACAGGACTCCCAACCCCCCGAGTTCCCGGCGCGTTACGAGGCACTCGCGTGGCGCGGACTCCGGGAGGGACGGCTTTCGATCGGCTCGTTCTCCCGGCTCCTGAACATCTCGCGGGCTCGCGTGCACAGTCTCATGGACGAAGAGGGGTGGCGTGGCGAAGAAGTTACGATTTCTTCTCTTTGACGCCGACGTGGTGATCGAGGCGTGGAGGCGCGGGGTCTGGCGTCACATGCTGACGCAGTGCCACATCACCCTCGTCGATACGGTCGTCGATGAGGCCTGTTTCTTCGAAGAGCCTGGTGGGACCCGGCAGGCGATCGATCTTGCCCCGGACATCACCTCCGGAGCGGTTCGAGTCGAGACGACTTCCGCCGCGCAGCTTCAGGATCTGGTTGAGCTGGTCCCCGAGTCCTGGCGTCCGGAGCTTCACCCGGGAGAAGCCGCCTCCCTCGCCTGGATGCTCAGTCAATCCCCCGTCGAATCGTGGCTCATCTGCTCGGCCGACCACATCGTGTTCAGAATTCTGGGGAAACTCGGCAGGTCCGAGTGCGGAGTATCCCTCGAGGAACTCCTCGAATTGGTCGGGCGCCGGGCGTCGACCCTTGCCCGGCACTTCACGAAGGAATATCGCGTCAGCGTGAGCCGAAGGGGATTTGCGGACGGACTCGCACGCTGAACCGTGTCGCCACGGACGCTTCATGGGCGACCGCGCCGACCTGACATCCCCCCTTTCTTGATCTGCTGAAGCCCCCGGGTCTAGAGTGCCCGGCCGTGGAACACTCGCCCCCCTCGGATCCCGGAGATCCCTCCCGCCGGTATGTCCTCGGTGCCGAAATCGGACGCGGCGGCCTCGGCAGGGTCGTGGAGGCGTGGGACAGGGCGCTCAAGCGGACGGTGGCGGTCAAGCTGGCACTCGAGACGCTTCCCGCCGCGCTGAGGGACCGGTTTCAGCGCGAGAGCGAGGTCACGGCGCGGCTGGAGCATCCGAACATCGTCCCTGTGCACGATCTGTGGGAGGGTGGGGACGGGGGGGAGACGCGGCTGCATCTGGCGATGAAGCGGATCCGGGGGCGGGATCTGGGGACGTTGCTGAAGGACCTGGCGCGGGGGGATGCGGAGACGGTGCGGACGTGGAGCCGGGCGCGGCTGTTGAGGATCTTTCAGGACATCTGCCTGGGGATCGCGTATGCGCATGCGAACGGCGTGATCCACCGGGATCTGAAGCCGTCGAACGTGATGATCGGCGAGTTCGGGGAGACGCTGATTCTGGACTGGGGGCTGGCGAAGTCGGTCCTGGCGGAGCCGGCGCGCGGGGTGGCGGGGGCGGGGGACCTGCCGGAGGCGGGGTCGGGGGCGGACACGATCCGCATGGCGTCCCCGGGGGACACACGCGAGGGGGAGATCGTCGGAACGCCGTCCTACATGCCGCCCGAGCAGGCGGAGGGGCGACTTGCCGACGTCGGCGCCCGCAGCGACGTCTACTCGCTCGGCGCGGTCCTCTACGAGCTCCTCACCTTTCACCCGCCCTTCGAGGGGGCGACCGCGCTGGAGGTCATCACGCGGGTCCGCGCCGGCGCGGTCGAGCCGCCGTCCGCCCGGGCGCACGTCCCTGTCCCCCCGGAACTCGAGGAGATCTGCCTCCGGGCGCTCGCCTTCAGACCGGAGGACCGGTATCCATCGGCGAAGGCGCTCCACGACGACGTCCAGCTGTTTCTCGAGGGGACGAAGGAGAGGGAGCGGCGATCGGCGGAGGCGGCGGAGCGGGTTCGGGACGGACGCGCGTGGGCGACGCGGCACGCGGATCTGAAGGGTGAGATCGAGGAGCAGGAGAAGGTGGTGGCGGGGTGGTCCGCGAAGATCCAGGCGCATCAGCCTGTGGTCGAGAAGCGGCCGCTCTGGGACGCAAAGGCACGGCTCGCCGGGATGCGGAAGGAACGGATCGAGGCGCTGTCGAAAGCGACGTCGGCGTTCGGGCAGGCGCTGACGGCGGATCCGGAGTCGGAGAGCGCCTCAGACGGAATGTGCGAGCTGCTGTTCGCGCGGCTGCTGGAGGCGGAGGCCGACCGGGACGAGGAGGAGGTGCTGTTTCTCCGGAGTTCGCTGGTGGAGGCCGACCGGCGGGGGCGATTCCGGGCGAGGCTGGACGCGCCGGGGACGCTGTCGCTGCGCACGTTCGCGTTCGGCTGCGACTGCCTGTCGCCGGTCCGGCACACTGAATGGCGCGTGGAAATCGGCGACGAGGCGACGGTCCCGTGGCGCGACGGACGGGCGAGGCCCGACCTGCCGCTCGAGAATTCCGACACGCCGGTCCCGGAGGTCAGGACGTTTCCGCCCGGCGTCCGGTTCGGCCACGCGCCGGGGTGCGTGCGGTCCGAGGTGCCCGGCGTCGAGGTCTTCATCTCCCGGTACGAGGATCGCGAGAACCGCCTCGTCCTCGGGCCGGAGCGCTTCCTCGGCCGGACCCCCCTCGCGCCCGTGGAGTTGCCGCAGGGATCCTGGCTCTGCTTCCTGCGGCACGCGGGGTTCGCGGAGGTGCGGCTCCCGGTTCCGATGGTGCGGTCGACGCTCTGGTCTCAGGAGGTGAACCTCTATCAACCCCGGGAGATCCCCGAGGGGTTCTGCTTCGTTCCGGCGGGACCGTTCACGTTCGGGGGCGGCTGGGCGGGCGGAGATCCCGTGGCCCGGCGGACGACGGAGGATCTGTTCGTCTCTCGGTTCCCGGTGACCTGCGCAGAGTACCTCGAGTACCTGAATGACCTGTGCGCGACCGGAAACGTTGAGGAGGCCCGGAAGCGTCAGCCGCGGCACGCCGACCGCCGCTGGTGGATCGAACGGGACGGCCGGTTCGAGCTTCCCGCGCCCGGCTCGGATCCTGAGCTGGCCTGGGATCCGCGATGGCCGGTGATGTCCATCACCTGGTTCGATGCGAAGGAGTTCGGCTGCTGGATGTCCCGGCGCACCGGCCGGCGGTTCGAGATGCTGCACGAACAGGAATACGAGAAGACCTGCCGCGGCGTCGACGGTCGGACTCACTCCTACGGGAACACCTACGATGGGACCTATTCGCACACAAGCGTCTCGCTGGAGGGGCGGATGTCCCCCCTGCCGGTCGGGTCGTTTCCCGCGGACGAGTCGCCGTTCGGCGTCCGCGACCTCTCCGGCGGAATCGAGACCTGGTGCGCCAACGCGCCGGAAGTCCCCTACCGCAACTGGCGCTGCCTGCGGGGCGGCGCGTGGGGATCGTCGTCGCCGCTCGCCCGCGCTGGGTACCGCCATGGGACGGTTCCGACCCACCTGTTCTGGAGGTACGGGGTGCGGATGGTCGTCCGGCCGTCCCGCGCCTCCTCCGGACCGTGAGGCCGGATCAGAAGGCTTGCGAAGTCGCCCATGGGGGCGCCGGGGAGGCGATCGCTGATCATGTCGCCGGTATGCCGGCCCGGACCCGCTACCCCTCGAACGCGTCCACCCCGACCTCCCGGCAGACCGCCCGCATGTCGTCGACCTTGCCCCTCGCATCGAGATCGGCGCCTAGATCGCGGAGGATCTCCATTCCCTGCCGCCACGACGCGCGCCCCTCGTCGGCGCGCGATGACTTCAGGAGGATGGCCCCGTAGTCGCAGAGGTGCAGCCCTTCGAACCTCCGGTTGCGGGTTTCGCGGTGGATGGCCAGCGCCTCCACGATGCACTCCTCCGCGAGTCCGATGCGTCCCATCGCAAGATGGAGGCCCGCGAGATTCCCGAGCGCGATCCCTTCGCTGCGGCGGGTCCCGGTTTCGCGGTGGATGCGCAGGGCATCGCCGTAAAGCCGCTCCGCCTCCTCGAACTTCCGCTCGGCGAGCAGCGCATTGGCGATGTTCAGGAGCACGAGACCCTCGTGGGCCCGGTTGCCGACCTGGCGGTCGATCGCCAGCGCCTCCCGGTTCAGGGTCCATGCCAGCTCCGGCCGCCCCGTGCTCCGAAGGAGGGTCGCGAGGTTGCCGATCACGACGCCCTCTTCGCGGCGCCTCCCCGTCGCGCGACAGAGAGCGAGCGCCTCCCGGAACAGCCGCTCAGACTCCTCAAGCCGCCCCCTGTCGCGCATCAGCAGCGCCAGCGTGGCCAGCACGTCACTCTCGCCGACCCCGCCGCACGCGCGGATCAGTGCGCGCGCCTCCAGACAGCAACGCTCCGCCTCCTCCGCGCGCCCCAGACCTCGACAGACCGTCGCGAGGTTGTGGAGGAGCAATCCGCGGGTGTGCGGACGGTCGAAGTCACGATGAAGCGCGAGCGCGGCCTCGCCGCACTCCAGGGCGCGGTCCAGGCGCCCCGCATCCCTGTGGGCCAGGACCAGGCTGCCGAGCACGCGGGCCTCGTAGAGCCGGTCGCCTTCCGCGCGGATCAGGGACAATGACTCCTCGAGCAGGCGAAGGGCCTCACCGAGGCGCCCGGCGTGCATCGCGACCGTTCCCGCGCGCGCGAGGGACTCGGCCCGGTCCCCGCCGGACGAGAGCGCGGCATGCTCGCGCCAGAGCCGCTCCGACAGCTCCGCATTCCAGGTCCGGTTCGCGACGGCCGCGGCGCGACGGAGGTACCCGGCTCGCTTTTCCGGAACTGCGATGCGCGCGTGTTCGCTCAGTTCCCACGCGCAGGCGTCGGTCGGATGGGGCCGGAACGGGATCGAGCCACGATCCCCCGCCGGCTCCGGCGGCGGAGGGCCGCCGAACAGGAGTTCTATCAGGTCGAAGGCAAGGCCATGGAGCCGCTCGCGGTCGCCGGGGAGCTGGAGCTGATAGGCGGCGTCGCGGAGGAGGGCGTGTCGGAACAGGTAGGCAAGTTCGGCGTTCACAGGGGGATGATATCGCTCGGTGGGCCGCCGCATGCCCGGGGGGAGAGCAAAAGGCGGCCGGGAGCGCGGCCTCCGGAACAGCTTCTGCTCCCCCGCCCCGGTACAATCCGGCATCGAACACTTCCCCGGCATCTGGGACTACCGCGACCCCTCGGCCTCGGAAACGCGCTTCCGATCGCTCCTGGCGCAGGGCGGCTCGCTGGATTTCCGCCTGCAGGTGATGAGCCAGATCGGGCGCGCGCTCTGCCTGCAGCGACGGTTCGACGAGGCGGCCGCCGTGCTGGCGGATGCGGCCGCGGCGCTCCGGGGAGGCGAATCGACGGCGGCGGCCCGGGTCGTGCTGGAACGCGGAAGGGTGCACCGCGACCAGGGGGAGATCGTCCAGGCGACCGCCTGCTTCCGGCGCGCGCTGGAGCTGGCCGGGCAGGCCGCCGAACCGTACCTCACCGTGGATGCACTCCACATGCTCGGGCACGTGCAGACGGGCGACGAAGCGCTGCAGACATTCCGCGGCGCGCTCGATCTCGCGCGGGGATCCGACGACCCGATGACGCGCCGGTGGCAGTGCACGCTGCACGACAATCTCAGCGCCGCGCTCTGCCGGCGGGGGGACTTTGCCGGGGCGCTGGCCTGCGCAGAGGAGATGGAAAAAGCAGCCCCTGACGATTCGCGGAAACGCGATGCCCGGTGGCGGCGCGGCCGGGCCCTTCGCCGCATGGGCAGGATCCCGGAAGCCCAGGCCCTTCAGGAAACGCTTCTCCTCGAAGCGCCCGGCGACGGCTGGATTCTCGGCGAGCTCGGCGAGTGCCATTGGGACGCGGGGCGGACCGCAGAGGCCTCGGCCGCCTTCGAGAAATCCCTCGATGCGCTCCGCAACAACCCCTGGGCGCTGGCGGGGGAACCCGACTGGCTCCGATCGATGCGGGCGCGGTGCGGGGACGGGAACGGCGCGATCTGAGGGGCCGGCGCATTCCGGGGCCCGCGACCTGCGTCCGGTTCCCCCGCAGGTCGTCGGTGTTCGCGCGCTGACGCGCAAACGCGCTCAGACGGCCGTTCGCGGGACACCTACCTGCCGGCCTCGGCCCTCGCCTCCTTCCACCGCGTCATGGCATCGACACCGTAATGCTTTGAGATTTCCGGCAGCCATTTCTCGATGTACTCGAGCGCGATGTCCTTGACTCCCGTCAGAAGGCTGTGCACGTCCGCCCTTTCCACCGGTCGCCAGGCCGCAAGCTTGTACAGGATGAGGTCTTCAGGACCCGAGACGCGCACGCGCGCCTTGCCGAAATCAGCCCACTCCCCATTGGCGAACGCCGCACGGTCGTGCGCACTTGAGGACACATGGACGTCCAGCCGGGCGTCCGCAATCCGGAAGATCACGAAACGTCTCTCGAACAGCCATCGCATCTCGATCGCGGTCACCCTGGCGCCGCATTCGAGGAGCGCCGGCTTCAACCTCGGGGAGTCTTTGCGTTTGGCGATCACCACGATGTCGATGTCGTCCGTCAGCCGGGGAGATACCCACGCGGAAACCGCAAGCCCGCCGATCACGAGGAACGGCACGCGATGGCGCTCAAACGCCGGGACGACGCGGCCGATCAACTCCGTCAGTTCCAACGCGGCTTCCTTCGCGCCCCACGCTTCACTGCTTCACGCATCGCAGCGACCGAACGCTCGATGCGGCAGAGCGTCTCCCACGCGTCTGCATTCGGCGTGCGCCGCGGAGGCCGGACTGAGGCCTGGTCCTCCGTGACCGGGTCGCCGGCGGCGCGCACCCGGGCGGGGCGTTTAGGTTGCTGATTCACACGAGATCGCATGAATTCACCTTACTTCTCGCGGTCCCCCGCTGCAAGTCCACGTCACCTTCCCGGCGGGTCCGGGCCCCTTCGAAGCGCGGGAATCCCGTCGCCGTTGACCCTCGCGGCCTTCCCGTCGAGCCCCGTCGCGGCGTAGATCCCGTCGTACTGCTCGGGGTTCGCGCCCTGCTTCGTGTAGTCAGCGAGCGTCTCGAGCCCGTCGGGGAGATACCACTCCTCCGGCGCCACCCCCAGCTGGTCGATGTGCGCGATCCGCTGCCCGGTCGGCGCGCAGGTGTCGCGGACGTGCGCCGTCGCGGTCTGGTACCCGGTCATCCGGCCGAGGTAGTCGTTCTCGTACGTCGTCAGCTGCCCGGCGGCGTTCTTCGTCGCGAGGCAGCCGCGGTTTTCCCAGGTGTACTGAATGGGAAGGCCGTTCCTCTGCTCGAAGAACAGCCGGTCTTCGGGGTCGTACTGCATCACCTGGTTCCACCCGGGGCCCGCCACCTGCGTCCGGTTTCCCCGCAGGTCGTAGGTGTT